>NZ_SRYB01000023.1:0-84439 GCF_004793975.1 Lepagella muris | reverse complement strand
TCTGCATCAGCATGATATCCGAATAGTCTATCTCGTTGAGGAATGTATATGCCTCAACAGGAGGTTCCTCTCCTTCCACTTTATAAAATTTTTTCACTGTCTCCTTATGTTGCAGAAGCCAACCTGAGCTGAAGAGCATCTTCATACTGTTAAGCACCCAAGGTTTTATATCACATGATTTGGAGGCAGCCTCAACCATCGACGACCACAAGGTATTCTGTTGATAATCCACCAAAGCATTCCAACCCGGATATTCTGTACCGGGGACAAGGGGGGTGGTCTGATACATCGGATGATTTGTATATAGAAACGGCTTTCCATCATTGATGTCAACTATATCCTCCTCATCAACTCCCTTATACTCAATAGGAAGCTCAGGATCATTCTTTGGAGACATCTTGAGATTCAAAGGCTTCCCTTGACGCAAGGCCAATCTTGCAGTTAAGAGATAGCCATTCTTGTCCACTACCACAACTCCAAACTTTGAAGTGACATCTGTGCGTATCTTTCCGGCATAAGATCCCGGTTTTCCTTCAACTTTCTTGAGATACTGTACATCATCATCACCAAAGTTGGAAAAAACCTGAGGCAACACTACATAAACAGAGGCATTCGCAAAATCATTCAAATATGCCGAATCTAACTCGACAGTAAGTTCAATCTCTCCTATCTTCACCCTGAGATTTTCAATGCCATAATCATTCATACAGAAGCATGAGACAGAGAACAGCATTGATATAACTATAGTTAGGATCAACACAGATAACATATTATTTTTCATGACTGAGAGTGTTAATAATTATTGAATGTACTGCCTGATTTTTTCTATTTTAATAGAGTTTTAAATAATTCAAATACGATGTAAGAATGTTAGCGGTTAGCTTTGTGCCGATGAAATTTGCTTCAGAAGAGCTTCGTAACGCTCAGCTCCGGGAAAGCCTACCATCTTATCTACAATTTTGTGGTCACTGTTGAAAAAGATGTAGAAGGGAACTCCTGTCTTTTCGTATTGGTCGTACAAATCTGCCCCTGTGGTCTTCCTGTCTATCTTCAGATGCTCTCCATGAATCATAGGGATATATTTCCTTAGAGCACGTTCTTCTGAGCTTGTTGAACACACATAGAGGAACACCACATCAGGATATTTCTCATGCAGCTTGCGCTCGCGCAATTCTAATATCGCTCTTAGGCATGGACCGCACCACGACTCCCAACAATCAACCACAACAGGTTTGCCAGAATACCTTTCGGCAATGTATTCCTCCAAGTTTATTCTTTCCCCACTTTTATTGTCATACAGATTCTGCATATCCGTCTTACGCATGGCACTGTCAGCTTCAAGTACAAGTTTGCCTATGTCGTCCTTATAGTATGATGCGATATTTCCACGTTGGACATCTGTCAGAGGTTTCCCGTCAATTTCTATTTGGCGGAAGTAAGAAATCGCTGCCATGAGATCGAGCATGAGCGGCGTAGGATTATCAATCACCTTTTTAAGCTGAGTCTGAGCCTTGTCCCTCCATTCCTCAATATCTGTATCACCAATCGCCGGGATACCAAACGATTCAAGGGCAAGGAAGCGGTTAAGGAATGAGCGGAGCATGTTGTAACTCGGCATCTGCATCAGCATGATATCCGAATAGTCTATCTCGTTGAGGAATGTATATGCCTCAACCGGAGGTTCCTCTCCTTCCTCGTTATAAAAATTTTTAACATTTTCCTTGTGTTTCAGAAGATTGGCAGAAGAAAACAGCATCTTCATGTCATTAAGCACCCAAGGTTTTATCTTACAGGATTGAGAGGATTTTTCAAGTACCTCTGGCCACAACGTATTTTGTTGATAGTCTAACAATTGTTTCCAACCTGGATATCCAGAACTGTATTCATTCCAAAAGTCTTGATAATCCACCAGATATGTATTAAGCAAAGGTATGCAGTCATGAAGATCGAAAGTGTCATTCTCATCGGTTCCTTTAAACTCAAATGGAATTTCTTTATCATCCTTGGGGGTAATCTTGATATTGAGGGGCTTTCCTTGTCTCAGAACAACACCACCCACAAAGCCTTTACCCTTATTCTCCACAACTGCTACTCCAAATTTTAAAGTAACGTCAGTACGTATTTTCCCCTTAAAAAATCCCGGTTTACCATCGATTTTCTTAAGATAATACACATTATCTTCGGCAAATATGGAAAAAATAGCGGGGATTTCCACTCGTACTGAAGCGTCCGCATAATCATTCCAATATGCGGAATCCAACTCAATGGTCAGGTCAACTTCTCCTATCTTTATTTTGAGGTCTTCCTTAGGGTACTCCTCCTTGGTCTTACACGAAGCGACGAATGAAATGACTATCAAAAGCACAAACGACAACAACTGTTTTTTCATGACTATAGGTTTTACAAATAAGACAATTTATATTTGTGCTAAATTTATACATATTTTCTTAGTTTCCAAAGAAAAATCCAAAATAATTTCAAGATATATTTCGGATTTATTAACTTTACATTGCAAAACCTGTCAGGCAATCTCCGGATCCGGATCGGAACCACCCCGAAGTTATGCCCTATCTGTCGGGATGCCGGACAGACAGGAATAATTTATAATTCACTACCTATGAAGAAAACAGAAACCATCGCCCTGTATCTCGATGACTATTTCAACGGAAAAAGCGACGAGGAGAAGCAATCTTTCTACGAGAAATCCATTGAGAAACAGTATTCTGCCATCATGGCTTGGAAAAGACGACGCGACATGTCGGGCGCAGCCTCCAACCCCTCATCAGTAGCAACGATACTTGAGGCTTTGAAAAAAGTGAAACGCGCCATACCTGCCCTCGACACCCTATCCCCCAAGGATGCCGACAAGATACGCACTGCCCTCAACGAGATCTACAACGACGTCGACAACTTCGACAAGATCAAAAAAGGTCAGCTACTGCGCGAACTGGAATCCGAAAAAGAGAAAATCGAACGCCAGACCGAAAATCTTCAGCGCAAGATAGAAGCTCTAAGACAAGAACTTAACTAAAAATCTCACTTTAACAAATGTTAAACTTTATCTTCCCTTAAACAAAACACCCAGCTCAATGGTTATAATTTGTGAAAAGAAAGAAGATAGATTTTTGTTCATTAAGTTTAAGTTATAACAGAAGAGAAATCTTCTGTTAACAAAAGGAGCCACTCGTGAGAGCGGCTCCTTTTATTTCCCGACCATATCCAGCCTATTTCTGCAGGATCTCCAGGATCTGACCCGAAACCTCCGCTACGCGCTGGAGCTCTTTCTTAAGGTTGCGCTGAGCGTTGATGCCGAGGAGATAGATGGGAAGCCCGATCGGGAAGAGGCACATGAAGATGCGTCCTACCCATTTGCTACGTGCCGGCTGGTAGAGCCAGAGCTTGCGTATCACGGGATAATCCATCAGTTTGTTGACTGCAAGCGGTTCGCGGCAGTCAGTCATATAGTCTACCGTCTCCTCAAGTTTGACGCTTATCACGTCAAGACGCTTCACGTCGAAACCTTTCATCCAGTATTGGCTATAATTCTCGACTCCGGGATATGACTCGCAATAGAGTCGGCACTCCTCCTGAAGTCCGGACAGACGGGCGACCGCCTCCGCTATCGAGATATCATTGATGATCACCTCCTTGTTGGTCACAGTGCGCTCCTGCTTCCTGCCTATCAGTCGGCGGAAGAATGCCTTATAACGGTCGCCGTCAAACACGGCGGAATCGTTCATAGCCTTATACGTCACGTAGATGCCCAACGGTGCGAGTATGAAAGTAGATAGCCAGATACCTTCCCATACCTCCCAACGTCCGTCGCGTGCCATCTTGTAGCCGGTATTGTCGATTATATAATATACAAGGAATAGGAGCACAGATATTACAAGCGGCGTGCCCAAGCCACCCTTACGGATAATCGCCCCCAAAGGCGCGCCAATGAAGAAGAAGATGAGGCATGCCACTGACAACGTGAATTTCTTCAGCAACTCTATCTTATGTCGGCGGATGGTGTATTTGTCATCATGCACAACCATCGATTTAAACTGATAGTCTGTCACCTGACGCTGCGATATGTTGAGGGCAGCATCAAACACCGACCCTCTCATCGACGGATTCAGCGAGAGCAGCAATGAGTCGACATCTACGGGCTGCACCAATGCCGTGTCAGCCTTCTCCTCCACCTTCTCCCTCTCTCCGGTTTCACGCATGACATTGCGGGAGAGCAACAGCGGGAATGCCGTATTCTGGAGTTCGCGTCCATACAGTTGACCTGTGGAATCAAGACGCAGACCTACGGAATCAATTGTGTGGCGAAGTTCCTTCATATCCTTACCGACATACTGGTTGCGCATACCCCCCTCATCCAGTCGGTTGAAATTGGCATCGAAGGGTATCAGCACCTCCTTATCGGCGAAATTCTCCCGACGGAACGGAACGTTCTTATCCAGACTCTTCTGCTCACGCAGATTCTCAAACTGCTCACCATGGAAAAGATGCAGATAAAGATAGCGCATATCGGCTGTGAATGCCAGGCGTCCCGAATCGGCAAGAAGTATGGTGGAGTTGTCGCCGCCGTGGCTAACGTCATAGATCATCATATTATAGAGCATACCGGTCTCCCGGTCCTTATGCTGCACGAAAAGGTTGTAGCCTGGGATCTGGTCATAAAATACCCCCTCCGGAATCTCCACCTCCGGAGATTTCTGACGCATGGAGAAGAGCAGCGTCCACATCTTCACCTGTGCCGTGGGCAATACGTTGTTCTGGAAAAAGAACGCCCCTATCGACACAAACGTGATAAGCACTATCAGCGGACGCATCGCATGAAGCAACGATACCCCCGACGCCTTCATCGCCGTCAGCTCAAACTTCTCACCGAAGTTGCCAAAAGTCATAAGACTCGCAAGCAATATGGCAAGTGGCAATGCCATCGGCACCATCGTAACCGCAGCATAGAAAAACAATTCGGCTATGACCGACATCTCAAGACCCTTTCCCACCAGATCATCGATATATCTCCAGAGAAACTGCATAAGCACTATGAAGAGCACTATGAAGAAGGTCATCGCGAAAAGCGGGAGGAAACTTTTCAATATAAAACCGTAGAGTCGCTTTATAATTCTCATTTTAGTCGTCGATTCGGCTGCATTACAGTGCCGCCGGATATGGTTGTTTCTGTTGTGGTCGCTGTCGTGCGACAAACGAATTGTAAAATTACAAAAAAAAGACGTTTCTCATCATATTATTTCCCGAAAAAAAATACCATGCTATTTTTTAACGTCGGAAAACCATATATTTTGAAAATGTTTTTATAACTTTGCAATGTATGTCACGATGTCACTTTGCAAGCGCATCATGACCATATCGACCCATTCTAAGGTAATATTACGGAATCATAATTATAAACTACATATCAGTCATGTCATTATTTGAAAGACTTACTAAAAAGGCGCAACTTCATCCCCAGCGTCTTGTGCTCCCTGAGTCAAAGGAACCACGCACTCTACAGGCAGCCGAAAGAATACTCGCTGACAAAATCGCGGAAATAATATTCCTCGGCAAGAAGGAGGAGGTCCTCGCCGAAGCTGAGAAACTCGGTCTGAAACATATAGCGGAAGCCCGGTTCCATAACCCGGACGACACTTCCTTCACTGAGAAGTATGCTGAGCTATTCTGCGAATTGAGAAAAAAGAAGGGCGTCACTCTCGAAGACGCACGCTACACCGTGAAGAATCCCCTTTATCTCGGATGCCTCCTAATCAAGGCAGGTGATGCCGATGCAATGGTGGCAGGCGCACTAAGCCCCACATCAAGCGTGCTGCGTGCTGCATTCCAGGTGCTCAAGACAAAACCTGGCATCTCCGTGGTGAGCGGTGCGTTCATCATGCTTCTACCGGAGGGTTGCCAGTATGGCGACAACGGTATGCTCGTATTCGCAGACTGCGCCGTAGTGCCTGACCCCACAAAAGAGGAACTCGCTGAAATCGCAATTGCCACAGCAAAGACCACAAAGGATATTGCAGGTCTTGATCCCGTCGTGGCTATGCTCAGCTTCTCCACACGCGGCTCCGCAAGCCATGAGCGCGTAGACAAGGTGCGTGAGGCAACTGAGATCGCACGCGTCAAGGATCCTTCTCTCGTGATTGACGGCGAGATGCAGAGCGACGCTGCAATCGTGCCCTCCGTAGGCGCACTGAAGGCTCCCGACAGCAAAGTGGCAGGTAGGGCAAACACCCTCATCTTCCCCTCGCTCGAGACAGGCAACATCGCGTACAAGCTCGTGCAGCGTCTTTCCGGTGCAGGCGCCGTAGGTCCTATCCTCCAAGGTCTTGCAGCTCCCGTCAACGACCTCTCCCGCGGTGCTACAGTAGACGATATCGTAAATACTATAATCGTAACCTGCAACCAGGCAATCGGCGACAAAAATCTTTAATCAACACTTAACTTCATTCTGAAATGAAAATACTTGTGCTCAACTGCGGCAGCAGCAGCGTGAAATACAAACTTATCGAATCAGACTCCAAGAAAGTTCTCGCCGAGGGTGGCGTGGAGAAAATCGGACTCCCCGACTCTTTCCTGAAGTTCAAACGTCCTGACGGCTCGAAGGAGATCATCACCGTCGATATGCCCACTGCAAAGGAGGCTGTCAAGAACGTGCTCAATATACTGACCGACCCGAAAGAGGGTGTGATCAAGAGCTTTGACGAAATCGAGGCAGTAGGTCATCGTGTGGTGCATGGCATGGAGTATTTCAATAAGTCAGTGCTCATCACTCCCGAAGTTATCGAGAGGGTGAAAGAGTGCTATCCTGTGGCTCCCCTCCACAACCCTGCAAACGTCACAGGCATCGAGGCTGTATCATCCCTTATGCCAAACGTGCCGCAGGTGGCAGTATTCGACACTGCATTCCATCAGACCATGCCGGCAGAGGCATACATGTATGCCCTTCCCTACGAGGCATACGAGAAATATGGAGTGCGCCGATATGGTTTCCACGGTACAAGCCACCGCTACGTGTCACGTCGCGCATGTGAGTTCCTGGGTCTCCCCTACGAGAAGCAGCGCATTATCACATGCCACATCGGCAACGGCGCAAGCATCACTGCAATACAGGATGGAAAGAGCGTTGACACCTCTATGGGTCTGACCCCGACAGAGGGTCTGATGATGGGCACCCGCGTAGGCGACGTCGATCCGGGCGCAATCGTCTACATGATGGAGTGTGAGGGTCTGGATGCCGCAGGCGTCAGCAAGCTCATCAACAAGCGTAGCGGCGTAGCCGGCGTGACAGAGATTTCAAGCGATATGCGCGACATTGAGGCTGCCGTGGAGAACGGCAATGAGAGAGCCAAACTCGCACTCGACATGTATGAATACCGTATCCTGAAATATATCGGCGCATACACAGCCGTGCTCGGTGGTGTCGACGTGATTGTATTCACAGGTGGTGTTGGCGAGAACCAGACAGGCACACGCGAACGTATCTGCAAGAAACTTGAATATATGGGCGTCACTTTCAATGCTGAGGCAAACAAGACCCGTGGCGAGGAGATCGAAATCTCCGGTGCGGATTCCAAGGTGCACGTAGTGGTCATCCCTACCGATGAGGAGATGATGATTGCGGAAGACACTGCCGCCATCGTGAAATAATGAAGTTTTGACAACTTCAATCCATCCACTACAATAAAGAGCCGCGTCCGGACGTTTATTCTCCGACGCGGCTTTTCATTTTTAATGCGTCTTTTCCATTATATGCTCGACTTTATTACTTGGAACGCTGATCCTATCCTGTTCAGTCTCGGACCGATATCCGTCAGATGGTATGGTCTCGCTTTTGCCGTTGGATTCATTCTCGGCTACAACATAATGGCAAAAATGTTTAGGCATGAGGGTGCTCCGGAGAAATGGCTGGGGATATTGCTCGCCTATATCGTGGTTGCCACTATCGTAGGCTCTCGTCTCGGACACGTATTCTTCTACGAATGGGGATACTATTCCCAACACCCTGCCGAAATCTTCAAGATCTGGAATGGAGGTCTTGCTTCTCACGGCGGCACTATCGCCAACATCATTGCCGTATTCCTGTTCTCTTTCTTCGTCTCGAAGAAACCGGCATCATGGACCTTTGACAAGCTTGTGATTCCGGTGGCATTGGTGGCGTCTCTGATTCGCTTCGGCAATCTGATGAACAGCGAGATATATGGCGGACCGACCGACTTGCCTTGGGGATTCATCTTCCTTCGCGACGGTGAGACCGTGCCTAAGCATCCCACTCAGATATATGAGGCTCTATGCTATCTGCTTCTGTTCTGCCTGCTCATGTGGATGTATTGGAAGAAGAATGCAGAGGAAAGACCATATCTCATCACGGGAATCTTCTTCATCGGAATCTTCCTTCCCCGCTTCCTTATCGAATATATAAAGAACGTGCAGGTGGCTTCCGAATATGAGATGATTGCCACCTACGGCATAAACATGGGACAATTGCTCAGCATCCCGTTCATACTGCTTGGCATCGGACTGGTCATCTGGGCGATGTCTCATCCACGCCAGCACTGGACCTTCCCCAACAAATTTGCCGAGGAAATCGAGGCAGAACGCCCTGCCTACGGAAGATACCGCAAGCAATAACCGACCTTAAACGAAAATGACGATAATGTAAGTACTTACATTATCGTCATTTTCGTTATTATTGTCATTACTGTCAATATTGTCAATAAAGTCATTATTGACAGTATTGACAGTATCGTCAAAATCGTTATTCCTGCCGGGTGCTCAGCCGAGGATTGCCGCCGCCCGTCTCAATGCCTTTAGGAAGGCATCCGCATCCTCTTTCGTGTTGTAGATGGCAAATGAGGCGCGTACCGTTCCCGGTATTCCGAGCCGATCCATAAGCGGCATAGCGCAATGGTGCCCGGTGCGCACCTCCACGCCCTGCTTGTCGAGAAGAAGTCCGAGGTCATACGGATGATCCGTGCCGATAAGGAACGATATCACCGCACTCTTATGCTCCGCCGTGCCGAATATCCTTATACCCGGAATCTTTGTCATCTCCTGCTGGGTATATTCCATAAGCTCATGCTCATGCGCGGCAATACGCTCCATGCCTATCTCCTCAATAAAGTCAATTGCCTTGGAGAATGCAGCTATACCCACAAAATCGGGAGTGCCTGCCTCAAATTTAAACGGAAGGTCAGCGTATGTGGTGTGGGCAAAAGTCACCTTACCTATCATCTCGCCGCCACCCTGATACGGAGGCATCTCCTCAAGCCATTTGCGCTTGCCATAAAGGACTCCCACACCTGTCGGTCCATACATCTTATGCGATGAGAACACGTAGAAATCGCAGTCGAGATCCGCCACATCAATGCGGAGATGAGGCGAAGCCTGCGCACCGTCGACAAGCACTGGCACACTCTTCGAATGAGCGAACGCAATCATATCCTTGACCGGATTGACAGTGCCGAGCACATTGCTCACATGACAGAACGACGCCATGACCGTACGCTCGTTGAAAAGACTACGATATTGTTCAAGGTCAAGTTCTCCCCTCTCATTTATATCTACCACGCGTATCACCACTCCAGTGCGGTCAGAAAGCAGCTGCCACGGGACGATATTCGCATGATGCTCCATGACGGTCAGGATGATCTCATCCCCCTTATGGAAACGGCTACCGAAAGATGACGCCACAAGATTTATCCCTTCCGTAGTGCCTCGGGTGAATATCACCTCCTCTATCGAATCAGCATTGATATACCTGCGTATCCTCTCGCGGGCAGACTCCTGAAGATCAGTCATCTCCTGCGACAACGTGTGGACGCCGCGATGCACGTTTGCCTTAGTCCTGGTGTAGATACGTGTTATCTCATCCACCACGCGCATCGGTGTCTGCGACGTGGCGGTATTGTCAAGATAGACCATCGGCTTCCCCGCCACCTCTCGCGAAAGTATCGGAAATTCCTCCCTTATCTTATTTACGTCGATATTCTCCATGATTCATTCTGTAGTTGTGCCACAGGCGGAATTGCAAGCCGCGCAACTCGAGGCGACTCCAGAGAAACGTCTCTCCACTAAAAGATGAAGACGTTCCTTTAGTCCGGGGAGGCTAACCCCTTCGATTATGTCTGACATAAATGCCTGTTTAAGCAGGAATTTGGCAGTCTGTTCCGACAAACCGCGTGTGCGCATATAGAACACCTGCATCTCGTCAAGCTGACCGATAGCCGTACCGTGGCTGCATTTCACGTCGTCGTCATAAATCTCCAGCTGAGGCTTGGAATACATCCTCGCGGTGTCGCTACCCACTATGTTGCGGTTGTTCTGGTAAGCCTCCGTCTTGTCAGCCCCCTGCTCCACCTTTATCAGACCCGTAAATGCTCCGACGGCATTATCGTCAAGCACATATTTGAAAAGCTCATCTGTTTTGCAATGACCCTTCTTGTGCTCCACACGCGAATACGTGTCGAGATGACGGTCGCGATCCTCAATGCCCATGCCGTAAAGACGCAGAGAGCAATGCTCACCCTCAAACGCACAATGGTATTCGTTGCGGGTGCTGCCGTTGTAAAGGGTCAATCCGTCGATCATCACCTCGCTCCCCTCCTCCTGACGGAGATAGAGCGACGACAGACGAGACGTGCGCTCTGTGCTCTCCTCAAGGTCATAATAATCTACCTTTGCACACTTTTCGGCAAATATCTCTATCGTCTGCAACGCGAGAAAATCCATATCCGGATTCTGGGTGTGGTCGCACGTCAGCACCTTCACCTCTGCATCCTCCTCGGCAATTATAAGCACCCTTCTCACAGCCATGAGCGGAGCACCGTTCTGCAGGATATTCACAATCTGTATAGGCTTCTCAACCTTCACTCCCTGCTTCACCCAGATCACAATGCCATCCTGGGCAAGAAGTGTGTCAAGAGCCACGATGGGATTCGACAGATCGGCACATTTGCCATAATAGCGTGCGGAAATCTCCGGATGCTCTATGGCAAAACGACGCAGGCTCCCGATATATGCACCCTCAGGCAGACCGTTTCTCGCACGCTCCGCCTCTCCATAAATATCGTTGACCATAAAGAACAACGACGTCGACAGATTGGGCACCCCGCAATGAAACGTCGCTCCGGGATTGACGTCTATACTTACGCGGGCTATATTCACGCCGTAGTCAGGCGCGAGAATCGTCTCCAGATCCGTGGTCTCGTAATTCTCACTCCCCTTTTTCGGCAACTGCATGTTTTCAAGTGATGCGAGTGCAGGATTACGCATCGCGTTCATCACGTGCGCACTGCCGGAATCCACCAGATCCCTGTGCTCCCGGAAAAGATCTATATATTGTTGAAGCGCACTCATAGTCTTAACCTTTCACCTCCTCATTGTCTACCTGCTGCTTAATCCAATCATATCCACGCTCCTCAAGCTCCAGGGCAAGTTCCGGACCGCCGGTCATGACGATACGCCCCTTATAGAGGATATGGATGAATTCCGGCTTTATATAGTCAAGGAGTCGCTGATAGTGGGTGATCACGATCGTGGCATTATTGTCGGATTTAAGTTTGTTGACGCCCTCTGCCACCACTCTGAGCGCATCTATGTCAAGACCGGAGTCTGTCTCATCGAGTATCGAGAGTTTAGGCTCAAGCACAGCCATCTGAAAAATCTCATTCCTTTTCTTCTCACCACCGGAAAAACCCTCGTTGACCGAGCGGGAGGCGAGTTTGTTGTCAAGTTCGACAATGGCACGTTTCTCGCGCATCATCTTCAGGAAGTCGGTCGCACTCATGGGCGGCTCTCCGAAATATTCCCTCTTAGCATTGACTGCCGCACGCATGAAGTTGACCATCGACACACCGGGAATCTCCACCGGATACTGGAATCCGAGAAACAGACCCTCATGACTCCTCACTTCAGGCGGCATAGCCAGAAGATCCTTGCCATAGAACTCTGCCGTGCCCCCAGTCACCTCATACGCCGGATTGCCGGCAAGCACCATTGAGAGCGTGGATTTACCCGACCCATTGGGTCCCATTATCGCGTGCACCTCTCCGGGACGCACCTCCAGGTTGATACCCTTCAATATTTCTTTGCCGTTGATTTCGGCTCGCAGATTGTTTACTTTAAGCATCGTCTTTATATATTTCGGCTTCGGAAACGTAAGTGCAATGACTCTTGAAGCCCTTATCTTCTATAACATCCGAAGCATTGTTTATGTTGCAGCTTATTTTCTTAGCTTCTCTCAGCTGGATGAGATGAGAGAGATCCTCATAGCTATGGCAGCCGAGGAGCCCCGGTGCCAACATCATGACCACTTCCACGATGTTGCCATCCCGGGCAGTGGCATATTTCATAAGGCGCGACGTCGGATCCACACATAGTATGAGGTTATAGACAATCGACAACCCAAGCATATACTTCATCAGGCAGAAACCCGCGCCAAGAAGTTTATCGAGCATTCCCACATAGAAAACCTGCATCGCGCTCCTCAACACTCTCGTAAAGCTGCGGAACAACGTGAAGACCACAGAGTATATGATTGCAGATGAAACCACGCTGTAGATAAATGCCCCGCCAACACTCCGGCGCAACCATGGCAACAACATACGCAGGATCTCTTCCACCTGTGAATCAAACACGTGTGCGCAGACGGTGCCGAATGCAAAACCCAGCACGCCTGAAACCTGTCTTGTAAACCCGCTGCTAAAGCCCTTTATTATGGCTACTGCGGCGACGGTTATCGCTATGATATGAAAGCTCGCATCACTCATCTAATCTTCTGCAAAATTATACCAATTCGCCGACAATTCAAAATCTTGAAGTTGTCTAAACCTCATTATTTTTTATCATCTATCATTTTATAGAGGCTTATTCAGTTTTAGTGGCTTATTACGACGATATTTTATGGTTTAAAAATGTTAACGAGGATTTCACCATTATTATTTTCTCTACTTCTTGTCATTTCTATCGACTTTTTTACTTAAATTTGTGTTATGAAAATGCCTTTTAGAAATCGTCCATGGAAAGATCGTTTGGTTGCCGCCGGCTTCCTGATGGTTTGCATGTTGCTCGTATTCGCTGCGATATGGGCATATCGGCAGTTCATGACATCCCCTCCATACGTCGATCCCGAGAGGTATCCCGTGAGAGGTATCGACGTGTCTGCCCATAACGGAGTGATCGATATGAACAAGGTGGCTAAGGAGGGTTTTGAATTCGTATTCATCAAGGCTACGGAGGGGGGCGACTTCAAGGACAAGAAATTCCGCGTGAATTATGACAAGGCTAAGAAAGCCGGATTGAAGACCGGAATATACCATTTCTTCCGTTTTGATAAGGATGGTGTGGAACAGGCGTTGAACCTCATGAGGACGGTTGGGAAAAGACAACCTGAACTCGGACTGGTCATCGACGTGGAGAAAGCGGGTAATCCGGACTCCATACCCACCGCCACTGTCGTGAGACGGCTTTCGGAGATGGTGGACTATCTGAATCTTCTCGGACATAGGGTAATGTTCTATACCAACCGAGACGGATATTACGAATATCTTGCCGAGACATTCCCGGGATACCCACTATGGATATGCGGATTCTCCGAAACACCGATCAACGCAGAATGGAGCTTCTGGCAATTCAACCATCGCGGAAGAGTAAACGGAATATCCGGAGATGTTGACCTAAACACTTTCTGCGGCAACAACGACGAATGGGAAAGATTCCTTCAGGGCGATCTTTGGCCCTACTCTCCTCCTAACAAGCAATCCTCTCATAAGCAATAACAGAGGCTAATTGACGTTATGAAGTTGTCTATGCTTCTCATGAAGTGATAAAACCGCATCATATCCTCAACTTTTATTATTTTGAAACGTTCAATTTTTTCCTATAATAATAATATTTTTTCCGTCGTCAGAATCCTGTCAGGGATTTACGCCGTCGTAGTCCTATTTATAGTCCTACTTATAATGACGGCTGAGAACGCCTATCCTCTCTCTCCCGACCATTATGCCGAAAACTCACGGCTGGCTTCCGGGAAGTGGGCTAAGATTGAGGTGAAGCAGACGGGGGTGCAACTCATCACTAATTCCACGCTCAGAAATCTCGGTTTTGCCAATCCGGAAAAGGTAAACGTATATGGCTACGGCGGACGGATGCTGCCGGAATATCTTGACGAAGACATGATCGACGACCTCCCACCGGTGCCGGCAATAAGGACTGCACAAGGGATAGTGTTCTTCGGTCATTCCACCATATCATGGAATTATGACCCCTCAAATTATACCCACACCCTCAACCCATATTCCGACCGTGCATTCTATTTCATCAGTGATTCCGACAATGAGACATTTGCTCCGGGCGATATGCCCGCTGTAGAGGCTACTGCCGATGCCGAGCCATATTTCACCGAACGCCTGGTGCATGAACGCGATATCCTCGCTCCCTACAACTCCGGAAGGCTCATGCTCGGTGAGGATTTCAAGGCGCAGAGAAACCAGAATTTCCAATTCTCCCTGCCCGGAATAAGCGGAGAAGCAATGATGACCGTGAGATTCGGGGCAAAAGTGACCAACGGATCATCATCCCTTATCTTCTCCGCCAACGGCAACACTCTCCCATCAACCACCGCCGACAAGATTTCGGGGGTAAATTCATCAGGGACTTTCCTTGCACTCGGCAACTCTACAAAACGGATTGAGGATTGCGGCGAAAAACTTAACCTTCAGATAAAATATTCAAATACGGGAGCTCTTTTCACTGCGGCACTCGACTATATCCGCATAACCTATCAACGAGAACTTAAACTTCATGAGAATGAGCTTTATTTCTATCTTGCGCCTGATAATAATGCTGTGGTCAACGTTGACGGGTGCGACAGCAATACCGTAATCTGGAACGTCACCGACCCCGCGAATCCCCTGAAGATTGCCTATACCCTCAATGGCTCTAAAGCCACATTCGCAATACCTGCCGGATATGGGGAGTACGTGGCTTTCAATCCGACGAAAGTGACACGTCAGGCCACGGCTGCCGGAAAAGTGAACAACCAGAATCTACATGCCCTCCCGGCTCCCGGACTCCTTATAATCACCCCCTCCGAATATCGTGCCGCCGCCGACAAGATAGCCGCAATTCATGAGAAATCAGACGGGTTGACCTCGCTTGTAGTCACTCCCGAGACAATATACAATGAGTTCTCATCCGGCACTCCCGACGTGACCGCCTTCAGAAAATTGCTGAAGATGTGGTTTGACAGAGCTGCGGTATCCGGTGAGAAGGCTACACGTTATTGTCTGATAATGAGTCGTCCGACATACGACAACAAGATGAACTCACCTGCCGTGAAGAATGCAGGCTACCCACGCGTGCCGATATGGCAGTCTCCAACAGGTGAGACAGAATCATCATCCTATTCCACTGATGACTATGTGGGGATGATGGAAGATTACTACCCCGGTCTTTCCATGATAAATGCAAAAATAGATGTGGCTGTTGGGAGAATGCCGGTGAAGAGTGCAACAGAAGCATTGTCGGCAGCCAACAAGCTGGAACGATACGTGCTTCAGCCCACTCTCGGAGCATGGCGCAACAACGTCATGGTGATTGCCGACGATCAGGACAAAGGCGTGCATCTCGACCAAGCAGAGATGGTATGCGATGCGATGCAGAGCAACGGCAACGGAAAGGATTATCTGTATGAACGTCTGTATCTCGATGCTTATAAACTCTCGTACTCCGCCACCGGTCCTGTCTATCCGGAAGCTAAACAACGGATGTTTGACAAACTCGCCGAGGGGGTAATGCTATGGAACTATATCGGTCATGCCAACCCCAAAAGCTGGGGACACGAGAACCTGCTGACATGGTCCGACATAACCGGGCTTAACCATACGAAACTGCCCTTCCTATATGCCGCCACATGCGAATTTATGAGATGGGATGCCGACGAGACGAGCGGTGGAGAAATGATGTGGCTCAATCCCGACTCCGGTGTAATCGGCATGATATGTCCGAGCCGAACCGTGCTCATATCCCGTAATGGTCCGCTTGACATCGCGACATCCGAGTTCGTATTCCAACGCGATGCCGACGGTATGCCTCTTAGAATAGGCGACATGATGATTAAAGGGAAAAATGCCATCCAGAATGAGGATAACAAACTTAAATATGGTTTAATGGGTGATCCTGCCATGCGTCTACCCTCACCCTCCTACAGAGTGGTGGTTGACCGTATAAATGACAACGACCTTTCCGACTCCGATAACCTTCCGACAATAGCGGCGCGTTCATCCGTCAGTCTGGCGGGACGCATAACCGACTTCGAGGGGAACACTATCGAGGATTTCAACGGACAGGTGCAGTTTATGGTGTATGACGCTGAGAAGGCTATTACCACCAACGGCAACGGGAAGGACGGCAAACCCATAACCTATAACGACCGCAAGACCCGCCTTATCACAAGTAAGGCAAAGGCTACGGGGGGAGTATGGGAAACGGTAATAAATATGCCGGCTGAAATTGAGAATAACTATAGCCCCGCCCTACTGTCGCTATATGCTCATGATGCCGCAGGGAGGGAGGCAAACGGCTCTACCGACAGATTCTTCATCTACGGTATGGATCCGAATGCTCCGGAAGACAACGACGGACCGCTTATCACCTCCCTATTCCTTAACTCCGAATCATTCTCCGACGGTATGACAACAGGACCGTCGCCGATAGTAAGGGCGTTCGTGTCTGACCCTTCAGGCATAAACGTATCGGACGCAGGTATCGGACATAAAATCACGATTGACATTGACAAGAAAACTTATCTCAACGACGTGTCGCTCTATTTCTCTCCCGATGAGTCTGATCCGACAGCCGGAGAGATTAGCTATCCTCTGAATGCCCTTGATCCGGGCGAACATACACTGACACTTACGGTGTGGGACAATGCCAACAACTCCTCATCCGCCTCCATATCTTTTAAAGTGGCGGCTGCATGGCTCCCCTCGATCACCGCACTATACACTGATGCTAATCCGGCATCCACGAATGTCAACTTCTTCGTAAAGACAGATGCCGCCGACGGCATCACGGAATGTCGGGTGGAGGTGTTTAATCTTGCCGGGAAACTGATATGGAGCGGGAAAGCCGGCTCTATGTCGGCGTCACAGTCCATCATCGGATGGAATCTATGCGACAGCAACGGCGTAAGGGTGGAACGTGGCATATATCCCTACCGGGCGATTATTACCACCAATAACGGTGCGGAGATCTCAAAATCCGGTAAACTGGCGGTAACAGCTAAATAATCTTGAATCGAATTTTTAAGAATATGGTGATCAACAATCTCATACTTCCGGAACCTACTCTCCGACGCCTTCCCTGGTATCTTGCATACGTCGAGATATTGAAGGCGCAGGACATCGAATACGTATCTTCCACTCAGATTTCAAGAGCTCTTAACGTGGATGCCTCACAGATTGCGAAAGATCTCTCCTTTCTTTCGCTCAAGGGTAAGACTCGCATCGGATATGAGGTGAACGCCCTCGTCTCGTCTCTTGCCGACTTCCTCGGATTCAGGATCTCTCACAAAGCCTACATTTTCGGTGCGGGAAGTCTTGGCAAAGCACTCATGCTTGATTCCGGACTTGCGAACTATGGTCTTGACATCGTGGCAGGGTTTGACATCGACAATAAAAAGGTGGGGAACATGGTCGGCGACGTGCCGATATACCATATTGATTCCCTTGCCACTGTGATGGAGAGCAATCCCGCCACAATAGGTATTCTCACCGTTCCGGCTGATTGCGCTCAAGACACTGCCGACATCGCTATCGGCGAAGGGATACGCGCAATATGGAATTTCACGCCATATAGAGTGAAGGTAGCCGAAGGGATCGTAATGTCAAACACTTCCATCTACGCCCACCTCGCCCTTATCTACAATCGTCTTAATGCCGAAATCTGATGAAAACTTTTGTAATTGAAAATAATCTTATCGCAGATGCATCCGACAATGCGCCTGACAATGCCAACAATGATGCCAATTGGTATTTCTTGGCTGACTCCGCCATCTGTAATGCCGGGAAACCATTCTTTATACCCGAATTGGAGGATTTTGCCGATGCCCGGCTCGTGATTGCATTGAAAGTGAACCGGCTCGGTAAATCCATATCCCCGCGTTTTGCAAAAAGATATTACTCTGAGGCGGCTCCCGCAATACATTTCCGGCTTCCGGCTCTCAGGGAGGAACTGATCCGCAGGAATCTTTCCACCGACAGGGCATATTCATTCGACAGGTCGCTGATAATCGGCGATTTCATGCCGGTGGAGAATTTCACCGACGACTCAGCGATAAATCTCCTAAAAAATGGAGAGTCCGCTGCATCCTGGTCGGTTGAGAAGCTGCGCATGCCTATCGATGAGATTGTGGCTGCCGTATCTGTGACCAACTCCCTGAAGATGGGCGACATCATAATACCCTCTCTCTCTGAAAGCGTCGAGGTGCGCATCGGAGATATGCTGGAAATCAAATCGGGAGAAACATCTCTTCTCTCTGTACCCGTAAAATGATCCTCTGATATGAACGCAAATAATAGACTCAGCTTCATTATCCTGTCGTTGGCTGCCATCTCTTCGATATCGGCATACGCTAAGAACGATATTAAGGATAATGACTTCAATCCGGTCAATACCGGAGTAACCACTCTGAGCATCACTCCTGATGCACGCGGATCCGGTATGGGTAATTTAGGAGCAGCCACTGATCCTGACATCAACTCCCAGTTCTGGAATCCGGCAAAATACGCATTCGCCTACAGCAACGGAGGTGCGGCTATATCCTACACCCCGTGGTTGCGCAAGATTGTCAATGATATATTCCTCGCCGACCTCACCGGCTATTGGAAACTCGGCAGTGGCGACAACCAGGCGTTGAGCGCATCTTTCAGATATTTCTCTTTGGGCGAGGTGACAGTCGGAGAAAGCACCACCGGAGCAACCGTACAGACCATAAATCCATACGAGTTCGCGCTCGACTTGGGATACTCGAGGAAGCTTTCGGAGAAATTCTCCATGGGCGTGGTGCTGCGCTACATCCTTTCCGACCTTGCTTACGACGACTCCTATTCCGGCGAGAGCAACACGGCGGCAAACGCCTTCTCCGTTGACCTTTCCGGATACTACGTCACATATCCCATGGTCGGCAGGAACGAATGTCAATTCTCTTGGGGCTTCGACATCTCCAATATCGGTACGAAGGTCAGCTATGACCACGGCACAAACTATGCGTTCCTGCCTACAAACCTACGACTCGGAACCCAGTTCATGTTCCCTCTCGCCGACTACAACACTCTCTCAATAGGTCTTGACCTCAACAAGCTCCTCGTGCCGACACGTCCGCGCGAACGTGACTACGACATGGATTCAATCGAAGGACAGACCGAATATGAGGAGGCTCTTGAGAAATGGGAAACCATGTCGCCCATCACCGGCATCTTCAAGAGTTTCTCCGATGCTCCCGGTGGCTTCAGTGAGGAATTGAAGGAGATAAACGTATCCTTCGGTGGAGAGTATGCCTACAACCAGCAATTCTTCGCCCGTATGGGTTACAACTACGAGAACCAATCGAAAGGTGGACGCAGCTACTTCACGTTCGGAGCCGGCTTCGCCCTCAACGTGGTGCGTCTTGACGCCTCATATATGCTCGCCACCGCCCAAAGTTCACCCCTCGACCAGACCCTGCGCTTCACCCTCTCCTTCGACATGGACGGCATTCAGGATCTCTTCGGGAAAAGAAAAAGATAAATAATTTAAGTTTCGCAAGTTTGCCAACTTGCTTCACTTAAATGGTTTAAGGTTTAAAGTTTATGGTTTATTATCATTACATTTTGTATAATGAAAAGATTCGTAGATTTCCGTGAATCTTAAACCTTAAACTATAAACTATCAACCACTGAAGTGTAGCTTGCGAAACTTCAGTAAATCAAATCATCATGTTTAGAATAGGACAAGGCTACGACGTACATAAATTAGTGGAAGACAGAGAACTCTGGATATGCGGCATAAAACTGCCCCATACCCACGGTCTGCTCGGACACAGCGATGCCGACGTGGCGATACACGCACTTTGCGATGCCCTTCTCGGGGCACTCGCTCTTAGAGATATAGGTTATCATTTCCCCGACACCGATCCCAAGTATAAGGGTGCGGACAGCAAACTGCTTCTGAAAGAGGTGTGCCGCATGATACGCGAACGCGGTTGGGAGATCGGGAATGTCGACGTGACAATCATGGCGGAGGCTCCAAAATTCAAGCCGCACATCGACGAGATGAGGCAATGCCTCGCCGACGTGATGAACGTGGCTGTCGATGCCGTGTCGGTGAAGGCTACGACAACAGAAAAACTTGGTTTCACCGGTAGGAAAGAGGGTATCGCCTCCACTGCCGTGGCTTTGATATATGAACCTTAACACGCGACAACAACAGGCCGTGGAGGCTACTGAAGGACGGGTGCGCGTCATTGCCGGAGCCGGCTCGGGCAAGACACGCGTACTTGCACATCGGTATGCCTTCCTTGCAAATGAGGTAGGCATCAGTCCGGGGAATATCCTTTGCCTGACGTTTACCAACAAGGCTGCGCAGGAGATGAAACGAAGGATATCCACGATGGTAGACCGTGGCAGCGTCAACGATTTCATCTGCACAATACATAGCTTCTGCGCAAAGTTCCTTCGTAAGGAGATCTACCGCATAGGCTATCCCCGCAACTTCACGATAATCGATGAGGAGGACGGGAAGGCTCTTGCAAGACAGGCGATGCAGGAATTTGGCATTGACCGACGCAAGACCACTGCCGAGAGATTTCTGAAAAGCGTGGCTGCCTACAAGGGTTATGAGCCGATGCAGTACATACAGAAGCATCTGCTCCCCTGCTCCTCATCCGAGGCTCCGGATGCCACGGTGAGATACCTACGCCTACAACTGAAGCAATTCGCCCTCGATTATGACGACCTGCTGTATTTCACTCTATACATCCTCCAGCATTTCGATGATGCTCGGAAATATTGGACGGAGAAGATAAACTATGTGATGGTCGATGAGGTGCAGGACTGCACCGGCGATGACTGGAAACTGCTGCACGCCATAACGGAGAATCACGGCAACCTCTTCGTGGTCGGTGACCCGGACCAGGCGATCTACGAATGGAGAGGCGCGAATCCAAAGATTTTCGTCGACTTCAAGGCTCACACAGACATCATCCTTAATGAGAACTACCGGTCAACACCGGATATCCTTGAAGTGGCTAACCATATAATAGAGCATAACCACAACCGCGTGAAGAAGGAGCTTTTCACTGTGAAGCTCAATGAGCGGCAGGTGGTGCATCTCCATGCCAAATCGGATAAGGAGGAGGCTGCGTTCATAGCCTCGCGCATTGACGATGCCGTGAAGGAGGGTATGGGATATGGTGATTTCGCCATTCTCTACCGCAGTTCGTTCCTCTCGCGACAGATTGAGCAATCTCTTCTGAAGCTGCATATCCCCTATTCCGTATGGGGTGGAGTCCGTTTCTTCGAACGTAAGGAGATAAAGGATGTGCTGTCATACCTCCGTATTGTCGCCACTGACAACGACGACCTCTCATTCCGCCGCATAATCAATCTTCCGGCAAGGAAATTCGGTGATGCCTCACTGAAGGCTCTCTCTGCAATCGCGGAGGAGGAGGACACTTCGCTTATGACTGCCCTACGTAATCATATCGACGACAAACGGTTTTCAAAACCAACCTTGCGGAACTTCCTGAAGCTGATTGATGATGCACGCGCAAGGGTTGGGATAATGCCGGTGTCTGAACTTACGGATTGGATTCTAAAGGAGAGCGGATTGGGCGACCTCTACCGCACGGATGAGGAGGAGGAACGGCTTGAGAATCTCACCGAACTCATCAATTCTATGAAGGAGTTTGAGGAGGGACGTATCGATGAGGGGGATGCCGACCTCACGTCATATCTTCAGGAGATTGCCCTATACACTAATGCCGACCGATCGAATGATTCCGAGCGTGTCAGGATGATGACGATACACCAGTCGAAAGGTCTGGAGTTTCCGGAAGTGTTTGTAATCGGACTGACGGAGGGTATCTTCCCCAATCACCGTGCGATACGCGAACGCCGTCAGGATGGTGAGGAGGAGGAACGTAGGCTGATGTACGTGGCAGTTACGCGTGCGGAGCGGATGCTGTGGCTCTGCGAATCGGAGGGCTACATGAATGAGAATGGTGCGCTGAAATTCCCATCACGCTTTCTGTCGGAAGTGCCGGAAGGCATGCTGAGAGTGGAGGGTAAACTTGACCCTGTATTGAAAGCCGGCACAGCCGGACTGGTCAGTATGCTGAATCAGGAGTTGTGTGAAGACGGGGAGAAACCATGGGATAACGGCACACGTGTGAGTCACAAGATTTTTGGGGAAGGTGTAATCGAAGGCTACGATGCCTCCGCCAAATCCTACAAAGTACGGTTCAACGCCTCCACCCGTAACCTGCTGCCGCACGTCCTCACGCGCCTATGACTACTAATTACTACCGTCCTTGTTTCTCAAGCACAAACTCATCAGCCAAATATTTCTCGCTGAAAAGATACAGACCGGTTGCCTTGTCATGTAGCTGTCGGCATGTCTTGCTCTCGTAAAACAACATCAGTGCAAAGATTGGATCCACATCCAATCTTTTTGATAATTCGTAGGCAATACAACCTATCTGATTCCCCAAGATAAGGTCTTGTACTTCCGGCAATTTCACAGGATCATCCATACTAATCTATTCCTTCAAATTTAAGATATTTCAAAAGTAGAATTTGATTTTTCAAACATATCTGATGATTCGGCTTATGATAAGACAATCTCCTCAAAGCTGTTTCCAAATCCATCAAACCTAACGCATACAAACGTACTGTATCAATGACATTATCATTGGCAACTCCACCATCGATATAATCATATTTATTCGCAATCGGATCTAAATTGCGACATCTTACAACAAAGTCAAGCCACTCTGTGTCGTAACATGGGAACGATTTATATTTTGCCTCTGATAAATAACCATCTTTATCAAATTCATAAATATTCACAACTGGATCCGCGTTTCTTTTTCTTGACACAGATTGTGCCCAAGACCTTGCTTGATCCAACAGTGGAGTAACATAAAATCCTTTTCCAAAATCCAGATTGTCTCTTCCGACATGACATAATGGAGAGGCTACCACCAATGATGTACCATGATATACTTTCATATACTTATATTTCTATTGTGGATAAATTCAAGGATTGAATCATCCACATATTCACGACTTTGTGTATGGAGTGGTTCATAGCAATCTACCATATATTGAAGTGCACCGGATTCCTTCATGGCAGCATACACCTCAATATATGGACGGTTGAGCCTACGGGATAATGTCTCTATACTCGTAGCCACAAAACCGAGGATACGTTCCTCTCTTGTCAATTCGACTAAATATGGCAACATATTTCTACATTTTCAAAACTTACATCTGCAAAAATAACGAAACATATCAGATTTCCCAACTTTTAGAACACAATTTTTTATCTCCCTCATCGTTAATAGTTTAATTTATTGTAGATAATCTTCCGCAATCTGCAATAAACCCGGTCTTTGGAAGAGTTATTTCCGCTGAAATGGCTTTACAAAGTCAAATACTGATATTGAATCTGCTGTATCGGTCTGTATCGGTTGTATCAGACCGATACAGGCGATACAGACCGATAAAGCTGAAACGTCTGAAACAGCTGAAACGTCTGAAACGACCGAAACAGCAATCATTCCGCTTGATGCTGCTTGATATAGATTGTTCCCAAATAATTTCCCCCCAAATAATTTTCCCTAATAATTTTCCCTATGAACGACTCCGACTTGATTAAAATGATTTCCAATGGCTTCGAATCCGCTAAGGCGGGGAATGCTGTCAAGGTGTATGAGCATGTGGCTCCTTTTCATGACAACGGCTCAATGCCCATCAAAAGCCATTACCCCTTCGGCTGGATAATATATTATGCCTTGCATCAATCGCATGACGGAAATATCGATACTCGGAAAAGGATGCTCGCCCGCTATCTGAAGTTGCAGATTAAGGTGCCTCACAAACTACACTCCATGATTCTGACAGAGGCGATACACCTCTACAAAGATTCAAAGGATGCCGTCTACAACAATAAGTCGGATAAATCCGTCAGATTCTCTATCGTCAATTTCTTCAAGCTATGGAATCAGGATAACCTGCGTCCCGGCGACTGGAACAGAAAATCGCTTGATGACAAACCGCTCAGTTCCACCGTGGAGAAACTGCTCACCCTCTGCGTTGATGAGTTGGAGGAGACCCGCACCCTACCCTCTCCCAATTTCATTGCCCTAATCGACAAGGCGGTAGACACGTATCCCGACAGCTTCAATCTTCTAAGCCAACGCGCTGCCCTGCATATCCTCGCCAATGAGACGGCAAAGGCTGCCGAACTGCTGCGCAAGGCTCTGCTACTCGCCCCGGGCAAGTTCTACCTCTGGAGCAAACTTGCCGCAACCGTATCACCTGCCGAGAACCCTCATCTGCACGTCGCAATCCTATACCGCGCACTCAACGCCCCAGGTCCGGAGCAATTCAAAGGGAAGATACGGTTATCCATTGCCGAGACTCTCGCGTCGAGAGGTGCTTTCCCTCAGTCACTATGGGAGCTTCAACAGGTGAAATCCATATATGAATCAAACGGCTGGCATCTACCGGCAAAATATAATGCCGTAATGCAGAGAATCCCGAATGATACGATTGCCGATAATCCGGAACACATATACCGGAAGGTGGCTCATCTTGCCGATGAGGAGGTCTACAGCGGTCTGCCGACAGTGGTGATGACCAAAACCTATCATAAAAAACCGGACCCGACAAAGACCGGATCCGGTTTCAATAAACCTGTAACCGCATGGAGACTAACCGACTCCAACGGTAATAATCTATGGATTCAACCTCATAGATTCAGAATAAATCCGGATCTCCCCACCGGCACACGCGTAAACGTAAGTATATTCAGCGGCAAGGTGGTAAAGGCTGAGATTTCCGATTAGTTATATGGCATCATTTCCTACGGCAATTCACTGTCTTCAGATTCTTCATATCCGACGATGAACCATAGAGGATACGGCAATCACCCTTTAGCGGCTGCATATCGCCGGTTGAGGGATTATACCAGTTGAACTGCTCCGGAGTAAGCGAGAATTTCACATCCGCAGATTCCCCCGGTTTAAGGGTGATGCGACGGAAATCCCTCAACTGCATCTTCGGACCCTCTGCGTCTGCCGGATTCGCAATATACACCTGCACCACCTCATCGCCAGCCATATCTCCGGTATTCTTTACCGGCACGGTCAGCTCATAGTTATCACCACGTTTTTTCACGCTACCCTTACCGTAGTCAAACGTGGTGTAGCTCAATCCGTGTCCGAACGCATACAACGGCTCACCCTTGAAATAGCGGTAAGTGCGGTTGGTCATGTTGTAATCCTCAAAATCGGGAAGGTCGGATGTTGACTTATAGAACGTCAAAGGAAGTTTTCCACCGGGGTTATACTCTCCCAACAGCACGTCTGCCACTGCCTCGCCACCTGCCTGACCGGGATACCATGCCTGAAGTACGGCTTCTGCCGGAACTGCCTCATCGGTAAGAGCCACTGCCGATCCGGAATAATTGACGTAGACCACCCTCTTTCCTGCCTTTGCAAGCGCATCAAGCACACGCTGCTGCGACTCAGGCAACTCTATGATCTCCCTGTCGCCACCACGGAAACCCTTAACCGCCACCTGCATCTCCTCGCCTTCAAGCATTGGGGAGAGACCTCCGGCAAAGATAACCACGTCGCAATCCTTTAGCTGCTCCGTCACCGATGCGAGATCGAGCGGCTTCTGACTGCCGAAATCGAAATTAAGCGATGCGCAGTCGCCCTCAGTGGCGTTGAACGTCACCTCTATGTCGTAGCTACGACCCTTCTCTGCCTTCAGCACGTAAGCACGTTTGCTCTTCATATTACCACCTCTAAAGACGCATTTCCCATCTATGCGCAATGTCATGTAGCCCTGTGTCTGCATCGAGAAGGCGATCTCCTCCGTGGCGGGTGCCGTGAACGTTGTCTTGAACAGACCGGAGAATCCTCCGAGGTTAACACCCGGTGCCCATACTATCGCGCCTGACGTGGTGAGATTTATCGGGGTGGTCTGACTGTATGTCACCTCCGGATTCTCCTTCAGATTGATATCGTTTGAATCTATCCAGCGGTTCCAGTAATAGGCATCGAAACCGGGTTTGCCATTTGAGGCGCAGGTATTGGCAAAATGGCTCTGAACGCTTATGTCGGCGGTATGATCGATACCGTCAACAAACACCAGATTCCCCTCCGGCAACTTATCACGCAATGCCGAGTAGAGGGTGGACGTGGATGTTGGGAATCCATTGTAGTTGCCCCATTGCATTATTGAATCGTTGGCGTTCGGTCCGACAAGACCTACCTTGATACCCTTCCTCAACGGGAGTATGCCGTCATTTTTCAGAAGCACTATTGATTCCCTTGCCACTTTCTCTGCCAGCTTACCATGCTCTGCCGAACCTACGACCGAATATGGTATTTTCGTCCATTCCACCAATGAATCATCATCCATCTCCCCAAGCTCATAGCGTGCCTCCATCAACCGGATTACAGATCGGTCAATCGTCTCCTCGCTTATCAATCCCTTCTCGACAGCCTCCACAAGGTTGCCGTAGGTCTGTCCGCATTCAAGATCCGTGCCCGTGCGCACTGCCGTCGCCACCGCATGAGCGGCATCCGGCTCCGTGCCGTGGCGTCCCGGTTCATAGAAATCATTTATCGCCCAGCAGTCAGAAAGGACGATACCCTTATATCCCCATTCATCGCGTAATATACCGTTGAGCAGACGGTTGCTTCCGCAGCATGGCTCACCCTCATAACGATTGTAGGCACACATCACCTCCTTCACGTCGGCATCCTCAACAAGAGCCTTGAAGGCGGGAAGATACGTCTCATAAAGGTCGCGGAGCGAGATATTCTCGGCATTATAGGAGTGACGGTTCCATTCCGGACCGCTATGCACCGCGAAATGCTTTGCACACGCATGAAGCTTATGATATTTAGGCGAATCACTGCCGGAATATCTTCCCCCCTCATAGCTGTCGCCCTGAAGTCCGCGCACCACGCTCGTACCCATCCTTGATGTGAGATATGGGTCCTCGCCGTAGGTCTCATGTCCGCGTCCCCAACGTGGGTCGCGGTAGATGTTGACGTTGGGAGTCCAGAACGTAAGACCCTGATAGATCTGCAACGGACCATTCTGCTTGGCAACCTGATTTTTGGCTCTCGCCTCATCCGATGTAGCAGTGAACACATCATATACCATACGGTCATCAAACGTGGCAGCCATACCGATGGGCTGAGGGAAGACGGTGGCAAGACCGGCACGTGCCACTCCATGAAGAGCCTCGTTCCACCAATTATATTGTTTTATTCCGAGACGGGGCACTGCCGCCGATTCATGTTTCATCAACGACACTTTCTCCGGAAGCGTCATCTCCTTGACTATGCTCACCGCCCGCTCATGGGGAGAAGCAGTGTGATCCTTATATATCTGTGCCGACATCGGCAATGTCGCTGCCAATGCACATAGTATTACGGAAATCTTTTTCATACGTAAATGGGTGTTAGGGGTTATAATTTTGAGGATGAAGGATTTAAAGGATTTAAGGGTTTTAAGGTCATTATTGTCATTATTGACTTTAAGGACTTTATTGACTTGGGGCCTTATATCCTTAATTTGAGATGAGTATTTATAGCGTGTATCCGCCGGATGAAATTGTCAAAGCGATTTGATAAAAAAATCCTGACGGATATGACACCTTATATATATCATAACCGCCAGGATATTTCTTTATTGCCTTATATAGCCGTCAGTTTGTTTATTCGCCGCGACTTTCTTTATTAAAGATGTGACGCAGACGCGAGAATATACGTTTTGCCGTTGATTCGGTCGGCACTACGTTGGGAGTGTTCTTCAGGCTCTCTATCGCAGCCTTCTCGGCATCCGTCAGCGATTCCGGCACGTAGACCATGACATTGACCAGAAGGTCGCCACGGTTGCTCGTGTTCATCTGAGGCAATCCCTTACCTCTCAGGCGTAGCACCTTACCGGGCTGTGTACCGGGGGCAATCTTCAGACGTGCACGCCCGCCGATGGTCGGAATCTCGGCAGTACCGCCGAGCGCCGCTGTCGGGAAGTCAAGCATAAGATTATATATCAAATCATTGCCATCCCTTATCAGATCAGGATCCTTCTCCTCCTGTATGACTATGAGCAGATCTCCATTGACTCCGCCGTGGCGTGGCGCGTTGCCTTGTCCGCGAAGTGTTAGAGTCATGCCGTCTTCCACTCCGGCAGGGATATGGAAGCTGACAACCTCCTCTTTCTTCTCAACTCCGGTGCCTCCGCAATATGAGCATGTCTCTGAGATGATCTTTCCCTCGCCATTGCAATCCGGACAAACTGCCTCGCTCTGCATGGCTCCGAACATTGTCTGCTGCACACGAGAGATATATCCCGTGCCATGGCAACGCTGGCAGGTATGGAACGCTGTGCCATCTTTAGCACCCGTGCCCTTACAATGCGAACATGCCACCATACGGGGTATCTTCAGCTTCTTGTCTACACCATCCATGACGTCTTTCAGGGTGACTTTCACTGTGATGCGCAGATCGGTGCCTTTGTTCACGTGCTTACGGGTGCGACCGCCGCCGGTAGCTCCTCCGAATCCACCACTGAATCCGCCGCCGAAACCATCACCGAATATGTCGCCGAAATGAGCAAAAATATCCTCCATCGACATGCCGCCACCACTGTAGAAACCGCCGCCACCGCCGGCACCGCCGAATCCTTGCGGACCCATCGAATGACCGAACTTGTCGTAACGGGCGCGTTTATCGGCATCACTCAACACATCGTATGCCTCGGCTGCCTCCTTGAATTTCTCCTCAGCCTCCTTGTCGCCCGGATTCTTGTCAGGGTGGTATTTAATCGCCATCTTGCGATATGCCTTCTTTATCTCATCGGCACTTGCCCCTTTCGAGACGCCAAGCACCTCATAATAATCTCTTTTCTCTGCCATGGCTTACCTCTCATTTTATGGTTTCATCATTCACAATCCTACCGGATCACTGTGCCACAACAACCTTGGCGTGGCGTAAAACCTTGTCATTGATCATGTAGCCTTTCTCCACAGTATCGAGAATCTTACCTTTCTTCGACTCATCAGGAACAGGCACTACCGATATCGCCTCATGACGGTCTGCATCAAACACATCGTCAGAGGGATCAAACTCCTTGACGCCATTTTGGGAAAGATATTTCTTCAATTTATTATATATCAATTTCATACCCTCCTTGATGGCATCACTGTCATCGCTGTTTTCCGAAGCCTTAATCCCGCGCTCGAAGTCATCCATGATCGGCAACAAACCTTTGAGAACGTTCTCGCCGGCATTCTTCATTATCTCGCTCTTCTCCTTCAGGGTGCGCTTACGGAAATTGTCGAACTCAGCCATGAGAAACAGATATTCCTTCTTCTCCTTCTCCACCTGTGTACGAAGAGATTCAACCTCCTTACGAAGTGAAGATTCCTCTGTCTCCTCTGCCGGGGCGGCATCTTTATCGCCGGAAGGATTCTCCTCTGCTATGGGAGACTCTTTCTCCATATTCTCATCCTTGACCGCTTCCTCCTGAGAGAAACGGGCATCTTTATCTTCTGTGTGTTTATTATTTCCCATAATGGATAGTTGTTTTTTAATTCTTGTTTACTCAAATATTGCGCCAATAAATGTTAAAATCCGCATCAGCCTACATAAATCGCATCATATCGATGGCATTCTTTATGAGCCTTAGCGATTTTATCCTCTTATCCTTGATAAGTATTTTTTACAAGCCTATAATTCAAACAACCAAACTCCACTATAAGTTGAGATAAATTTATCACGTGCCGCCTTAGCCGCCTCTCCGTCAGTATAGATTCCATAGATAGCGGAGCCGGATCCCGACATGGAGGCATACGTTGCCCCGCTTTCATAGAATGTATCCTTCAACTCTGCCAACTTAGGATAAAGTGGGAAAAGGGATGCCTCAAAATCGTTGACCACCATATCTTTCCAGCGTTCCAACGGCAGATCGGGCAGGAACCGCAGATCAAATTTCGGCTCCTTGGGCGAGATGCCGCTGAATGCCTCTTTGGTCGACACATGGATTGCCGGCTTGACTATCAACAGCCATCTGCCGCTGAGGTCAATCTCCACCGGAGTCAATATCTCGCCTATACCCTCTGCAAAGCAGGGGGTGTTGTAGATGAAGAACGGGCAATCTGCCCCAAGCTTCACCGCCATGTTACACAATTCGTTACGTCCGAATTTCTCACCCGTAATCTCGTTGAGCGTCATGAGCGTGAATGAGGCATCCGCACTTCCGCCGCCAAGTCCGGCTCCATCCGGCAGATGCTTGTCGAGTATGATGTTGAACATTCCCATATCCGACAGGTCGTCATACTTTTTCACATACGTCTGGATAAAAAGAGTGGCTGCCTTGACCACAAGATTCTTCTCAGGAGCACAATCTATGCGCCGCCCCATCAGCTGAAACCGGCAACCGCTGAGCTGGTTGCTGTCGGTGTTGACCTCAAGTATATCGTCGAATGCTTCCGGCTGCTGAGGCATGCCGCTTTCTATTCCGACCGGAAAAAATACTGTCTCAAGATCATGATAGCCGTCTTCCCTCTTACGCACTATATTCAATCCGAGATTTATCTTGGCGTTTACAAATTTTATCATAGTCTATTTCCTTGTTATTTCTACTGTTCGCTTCCATTCTGCTGCAAGTATGGCTCCACGGAGCATCAGATAACTCAGAAATGCACTCCAAAGATACCCGTTGCCCCTGACACCGATGCAGAAACCATCCACCCCATAATCTACAAACGCAATTATATAGAAAACAATTGTAGAAAAAAACGTGGCATACATCATTTTCTTTGTCGATGTTATGCCCACATAGAAGCCATCGTAGATAAATGCCCATGACGACAAGAGCGGTATCAATCCTATCCACACCCTTAGATCCACCACGCCTTCCAACACTCTACCACTATCAGTAAGCAATCCGGATATAAGTCCGCACCCTCCGGCATAGACCGCACTGAAGAGGAGCGACATCAGCAGAGTCCAACCCAGGAGAGCCTTTACCGTGGAGCGGAGTGTGGTCATGTCGTGCGAACCGAAGTAACGCCCGACGAGAGCCTCCGCACTGAATGCAAATCCATCCATGAAGAAGGAGAAGAATTGGAAGAGCTGCATGATTATAACGTTGACTGCAAGCGTCAACGCGCCGAGGCGCGCACCGGCTGACGTGACACCCAGACTGACGCATATTATACATGCCGACCGAAAGAAGAGATGGACGTTGACAGAAAAGAATTTGCCCACTCCCCCTCTCACAATATCCCTTACGCCACACCATAGGGGCTTACCTCTTCTGAATCGCACCGCACAGGCGTAGGCTATCGCAAGACCTATCCAATTGGCACACAAAGTGCCCCACGCAACCCCCTCGAATCCAAGCCCAAGTCCGAACACGAAGAGGAAACTGAATGCGATGTTGATCACATTCACCGATATAGATATTGCCATGGGATATGCCGTGGTCTGCATACCGACAAACCAGCCGCTTATCGACATGACCCCCAATAAGGCGGGTGCCCCGAATATACATATCCGGAAATATCGCCTCACGTAGTCCATCACTTCCTCCTCCGCTTGAATCACACGGAGGAGCAATTCCATTATCGGAAGCTGCAACAGGATTATGCACACTCCAGCCGTAAAAGCTATACCTAATGATCGGGAAAACACCTTCCTGATGCTGAGGTCGTCCCCTTTTCCGAATGCTGTGGCTGTGAGTCCCGTGGTGCCGGCACGCAAAAATCCGAAAAGCCAGAACACCACGTTGAGCATCACCGACCCCACGGCTATCGCCGCAAGATACAGTTCCGAGCCAAGATGCCCGGATATGGCTGTGTCGCAGAGACTGAGCAGAGGCACCGTGACGTTGCTGACAATCGCGGGCACACTAAGCCGTAATATTTCCTTATTGATATCTCTCATATATAGTTACTAAAAAATTCCGGTCGCCTTCGACAACCGGAATCTTAATCTCGCTTTGTGATATGTCTCGTTCAGTCCACCTTATGAAGGTCATGACCCATGCGTTCCTTCTTGGTATGCATGTAGAAGCGGTTGTATCTGTTGGGCTCCACCTCTATCGGCACGTTTTCAACCACCTCAAGTCCGTATCCCTCCAGACCGATTCTCTTCACCGGATTATTGCTCATCAGCCGCATCTTCCTGATTCCTAAGGCATGAAGTATATTGGCACCCACGCCATAGTCGCGCTCGTCTGCCTTATGACCGAGATGCAGGTTTGCATCAACCGTGTCGAGACCGTTCTCCTGTAGTTTATAAGCCTTTATCTTATCCATGAGCCCGATGCCTCTACCCTCCTGATTCAGATAGATCACCGCGCCTCGCCCCTCCTCCTCTATGCGTTGCAGGGCAAGGTGGAGCTGTTCGCCACATTCGCATCTCATCGAACCGAAGATATCGCCCGTAGCACATGACGAATGCACTCTCACGAGCACAGGCTCACCGTTGCTGATATCACCCTTGATAAGGGCAATATGCTCCAGACCGTTGTCTTTCTGGCGGAAAGGTATCAGTCGGAAATGCCCGTAGGCAGTGGGCATATCCACCTCTTCACCCTCCTCCACTATTGAATCATTCTTCAGCCGATAGGCTATCAGGTCGCGGATGCTGACCAGCTTCAAGCCCCATTCATCGGCACGCTTACGCAATTCGGGAAGACGGGCCATCGACCCGTCGTCGCTCATTATCTCCATGAGTGCAGCCGCAGGGTTCAGTCCGGCAAGACGGGCGAAATCCACAGCCGCCTCCGTGTGGCCGCATCTCTGGATCACGCCACGGTCCTGTGCGTAGAGTGGGTTGATATGCCCGGGGCGTCCGAACGTCGCCGGGGTTGATGCCGGATCTGCCAACGCACGTATGGTGGCGGCACGGTCTTCTGCCGAAACGCCCGTGCTGCATCCCTCAAGCTTGTCGACCGTCACGGTAAACGGTGTGCCGAGAACTGACGTATTGTCCTCAACCTGATGAGGCAGGTCAAGTTCCTTACAGCGTGCATTGGTGATTGGCGCACAAAGCACTCCGCGGGCATTCTTCAGCATGAAATTCACATCATCAGCCGTGATTTTCTCTGCCGCGATTATAAGGTCGCCCTCATTCTCCCGGTCCTCATCATCCACAACTATGATGAATTTCCCCTGACGGAAATCATCTATCGCCTCCTCTATCGAATCAAGTTTTATTTTATTATCCATTGGATTATACAGATTTTTCAATGTGCAGCCTACGGAAGACGGCACATCACGTTTGTCTGATTTTTGTTTTTATTCAACTACGAATATGGAAAAGTTGACACTGCCATACACCCTATGCTGCGAGAATCCCGGAAGCCTGGAAAAATCCCGCGTCTTTGAATGCTCTATTATCACTACAGTGCCGTGCTTGACCATGCCGGATGAGAGTATCATCTCCGGCACCTCCTCAAATCGCGGATGATCGTAGGGAGGGTCGGCGAAGATGAAGTCAAACTGCCGGTGGCACGTGGCTATAAACTTGAATACATCCCCCTTTATCACCCGCAATGACTCATCGCCAAGTTTCTCCTTCACGCTTCTTATAAACCCGGACTGTATGGGCGACAACTCCACGGCAGTCACTTCCGAACATCCACGCGAAAGAAACTCAAAACTGATCGCTCCCGTGCCGGCAAAAAGATCGAGAGCAGTCTTCCCCTCGAAATCATCAAGATTTTCAAGCACATTAAACAGATTCTCACGTGCGAAATCCGTTGTCGGACGTGCCGTAATGTTCTTAGGCACCTCGAAACGCCGACGTCCATATTTTCCTCTTATGATTCTCATGACTCTATTCTTTGTTTCCACAAAACTTACCCAAGGCTTCGGCAGTCTCTTCCGGCAGATGATCCCCCGTAAGCCTGCATGCCACCTCTGAATAGGCAACGCCGTAGACCTCCATTATGTTGAGTGCATGATACACAATATCATCTCCGGAAGTCCATCCGTGGGTAGATGCGGAGATCAGATCCCTTCCATTCAGGAATACGAAATCCGCCTCGCCTTCCCTCACTTCCACATACATCCGATAGCCCTCACCATCATTGCGGCATCGCTTCAGCATATCCATAAGGTTACATTCCACCCTGGCTCCGGGGAACGTGCGGCGTAGGAATCCCTTCAATCCGCGAGCGGGAGCATACGCCACCGTCACGTCGGCATCGCTGCCTGTGATGACGTCAGAGGGATCCGCCTCATATAATGCTGTATAATACGTCTCCTCCCCACCTTCAGATTCCTCAGCAAGCTCCGTAGGCAAGAAGACTGTGCGCGGGTCATAAATTATTATCTTTGCGGAGAAATCGTCAAGCACCCGGGGATGATCATACACTGCATTCTCTATATTGCGCAACAGATTGACCCCGTCTGCCTCCCATTGGGTGGAAAATAGCATTTGGGGTTCAAGATCCGTGTGAATCGTGTTTTCCAAATAGGCGACTATCCCTGTATTAAATATCTTCAGTATCAGCCGCCATTGACCTGTATCGGCAAAATCTGCCACGGTAAGTCCGTTCATATTTTACTCTTTATGGAGCGAAATTACAAAAATAATCCCACTTTTGCAATTTCTGTACAAGTCAAGCCTGCTCATACAGTCAAATTATATCCCAAATTCCCCATGTCTGGCAGCCTATCTCCCTGTCAGCACGACATCTCGCCCCTGAGACTACATTCCATAAAGACTTTCACCTCAGATGCACTCATCCCCCTACCAAGCAGATACATCAGTTTGGTGATCGCCGCCTCCGAAGTCATGTCATGCCCGGAGATAACCCCGGCATTCGCAAGATCAAGACCCGTGACGTAACGGTATGGCTCAACGCTTCCGTTGTAGCACTGCGTGATGTTGAGCACCACGATCCCTCGGTCAACCGTCTCCTTTATTGCATCGATAAACCATTGGCTGTTAGGTCCGTTACCTGCACCGAACGTCTTTAGCACGATACCCTTGATATCCGGCGTGGCAAGCATGTGGCGCACCACCTTCTCCTCTATGCCCGGAAACAGGTCGATAAACATTACGTTGCAATCCATGTCGTAATGCACCTTCAGCGGCTGGTCTGACCGTCCGCCGCGCCATAATGACTCGCGGTTGAACGTGATGCCAAGACCGATCTTCGCTAATTCCGGATAGTTGTTGCTCTTGAAGGCATTGAAGTTATCTGCACTACGCTTGGTGCTGCGATTCCCTCGCCAGAGATAGTTCTCAAACAATATAGCCACCTCTCTGACAGTATGTTCGCCGTTGGCATCGCGGGCTGCAGCTATCTGGAGCGAAGTGATCAGGTTCTCCTCTCCGTCGGTACGCACCTCCCCTATCGGCAATTGCGAACCTGTGATAATCACCGGCTTGTTGAGATTCTCAAACATGAAGCTGAGGGCAGATGCCGTGTAAGCCATTGTGTCGGTGCCGTGAAGCACAACAAAACCATCATATTTCTCATAATTATCCTCGATCACTTTCGCGATCTCACCCCAATGGCTCGGGGTCATGGCGGAAGAATCGATAGGCTGCTCAAATTGATGATGGGCTATCTCAAAATCAAGCATCTTCAGTTTTGGGACACTATCTATGAGATGGTCAAAATCAAACGGTTCAAGTGCCTTAGTGACCGGATTTTCTCGCATGCCGATAGTGCCTCCGGTGTATATCATCATGATTTTAGGATGAGAGTGGTTGTTGTGCATAGGCGGGAAAGTCTTTTTATTTGTCGCAAATTTAGCATTTTGTCAGTAATATTCCAAGAAATTTCATAAAAATCGGCATTCCGGATGTCGGATTGCTCCGAATCTCCCATTTTCTCCATTTCATTATGCAACTAATTACCCTTATTCTCCGCTCATATTTCAACAAAAAAGGATGTCTGTTTCCCATTAGGAAACAAACATCCACTGTATTGTAGGATAATATCTATTTCTATAAATATATCTCAGACAACGGTCACTCCGCCGGACGCAACCATCTGTAGCCGTAGAAATGCTGACCATCGATCTTGAACAACCTTGACAATGGATATGGATCTGCCGTCACGTTGCCGTTTTCATGAGAGATATGGATAAGATGCGGCTCACCGTCAACCATCTCTATGAATCCCACATCATAGATGTCGAAATCAATCTCCTGCGAGAGCATCATTATTATGTCGCCGTCCTTCATTATCTCATGAAGAGGTTTGTTGGCGGCACTCTGTTTCTTAAGATGTGGTATTCGGTGGCTACGGTAGCCCATCTCCATCATGCGCACCTTGTCATATACCTTAGGATCTTTAAGCGCAGGATACTCATCCTTGTGGCGGGTGATATAGTCAAGGGTCTTTGTCTTGAATCCGCCCCCGGTGACGTATTCGGTCATCTCCTTCAGATGTCCCCTGTAGACGTTATCCACAATCCAGTCCGCCCCATAGATAAGCTGTGCGCTGAAGCCATCATCTATACCCTTACGGCGACTGATGGATTCAAGCGATTTCTCAAATTCCTTTATCGTCGGCAATTTCCGCATGCTTGCGTCAGCAAGGGCATAGACTATGTTGACGAAGCCCATGCGGTCAAAGCTGTGAAGGTTGACCATGATGGTGCCGATGGAATCATTGTCGTGAGGTTCTGACCACGGCGTGCCTTCCAATTGTTTCGCCACAAAGACACAACGTTCGCCAATGGAGCCGCCATTCTGTGCTGCCATTGACAATATCTTATTGATTTTCACCGTATCCTCCTCGCAATGCAGACGGAAGGCTGATGCCGATAGGCTGACGAAAGCGAGCATCATCCCGAAAAGCATACCTCTGAAAACCCTCTCTTTTCGCATTCTTATAAATAGCTTCATTTAAATAGTGTCATTTAAATAGTGTCGTTGTTGATTTACCAAATTTTATGCAAAGGTAACAAAATTATTCCGATTACTTCCCCTTAATCCCTCTTTTTAACGAACTGTTTTTTATACTCCATATAAAGTCTGGGTTGGAACAATTGGTCTCCGCACACTTGAAACCTTACACCTCCAACACCGCATCCGGACGAAACGTATAATTTTCACCACGGGAAATATTACTATATCCTGAGGTCGCATACCGTTATGATTTTTAGCCATATCCAAAATAAATTTGCAATTCGCGAATTGCAAATTTATATATATTGTATCAAATTTGCAAATATTATTATGATTAACTGATGTTGTCTAAATGTTATACCAAACTTCATCATGCTTTTTGTGATTTTGATAAAAAATTATAAATTTGCAGAATCATGAATATTATCAGACTTCAATCGTTATCCGAGCCGGATGTGCAGGTCTATTCTTCGCTTACCGAAGCCCAGCTCAGAAACCGGCTCGATCCGGATAAGGGGATTTTCATCGCGGAAAGTCCGAAGGTGATAAAGGTCGCTCTCCAAGCCGGTTACGAACCGATCTCCTTGCTCTGCGAGGAGAAGCATATAAATGGTGACGCCAAGGAGATTATCGACGCCTGCCCTGACACGCCCGTATTCACCGGAAGCAGGGAGATGCTCGCCCAACTCACCGGATACACCCTCACCCGTGGGGTGCTATGCGCCATGCGCAGAAAGAGTACTGCCGATTTCCGCGATCTATGCCGCGACGCACGAAGAATCGCCGTAATCGACGGAGTGACCGACACCACCAATATCGGCGCAATCTTCCGTTCAGCCGCTGCCTTGGGTATCGACTGCGTGCTACTCACCCCCACATCGTGCGACCCGCTCAACAGGCGTGCCGTGCGCGTGTCGATGGGCACGATATTCCTTGTGCCGTGGACGTGGATTGACGCGCCGATCTCAGCTCTCAAAGAGATGGGATTCAAGACAGTCGCCTTAGCTCTCACCGATAAATCGGTAAGTATCGACGATGCCGCCCTTGCTGCGGAGCCTCGTCTCGCACTGATACTCGGCACGGAAGGGGACGGACTCGCTCTCAACGTGATTGAAAATGCCGACTACACCGCGAAGATACCGATGGCGTATGGAGTCGATTCCCTCAACGTGGCGGCTGCCTCTGCCGTGGCATTCTGGGAACTGCGCATACGAAATAAATAACTGAAGTTTCGCAAGCTGCACTTCAGTGGTTTATAGTTTATAGTTTAAGGTTTAAGATTCACGGAAATCCACGAATCTTTTCATTATACAAAATTTAATGATCATAAACCATAAACTTTAAACCTTAAACCATTTAAGTGAAGCAAGTTGAAAAACTTGCGAAACTTAAATAATACCGCCTATAATTATGACTGATACCAACAATCATCCTGACGTTGCAGACCACGGCAAGGGGATAATACTCGCCGGCGGTGGCGGACATGCCCTATCCGTGGCGGAAGCTGTAACCAACCCTAACTTCTTTGCCGGATACACCGCACTTTCCCCCTCCCCATTGATGGAGCTGGAATGGCGTGGCGACGACTCCGCCGTGGCGGCTCTCGCCGATGAAGACTATAAATTCCATGTCGCTTTCGTATATGCCGGTCTGCCGGTGATGGATAAGCGAAAGAGGCTTATACAGAAATATCGTGATGCCGGAGCTGAATTTGTAAGCGTCATTGCCCCCACAGCTATCGTCACCCGCCACTCCTCGGTAGGCAACGGATGTGCCATCCTCAACCGTGCAGTCGTCAACCGTGCCCGTCTCGGCGAGAACGTAATCGTCAACACAGGCGCAATCGTGGAACATGACTGCGTGATCGGCGACAACACTTTTATCGGTCCCGGCGCAACCATAGGCGGTGGAGTCACCATCGGAGAGGATTGCTTCATCGGATTGGGTGCAAACGTGATGAACGGGGTGACAATCGCATCCGGAGTGACCGTAGCAATGGGCGCGACCGTCAACAGAGACCTTACGGAACCGGGGATATACCACGGCTCCCCTCTAAAATTACATAGACTGAAAAAGCGTTGAAACCTCAGTCACTGAAGTTTCGCAAGCTACACTTCAGTGGTTTATGGTTTATAGTTTAAGGTTTAAGGTTTAAGATTCACGAAAATACACGAATCTTTTCATTATACAAAATTTAATGATCATAAACCATAAACTTTAAACCTTAAACCATTTAAACTTATCAATCAGAATCTTTTTATGAGACCGATAATCATAGCCGAAGCCGGCGTAAACCATAACGGATCGCTTGAAATGGCTCTTCAACTCGTGGATGCCGCCGCGGATGCCGGTGCCGACTTCGTGAAATTCCAGACTTTCTCCTCCGATAAACTTGTGACCTGTTCGGCTGATACCGCCGACTACCAGCGCAAGAACTGCAATGCCGACAACCAGAGGGAGATGCTCCGTCAGCTTGAGCTGTCGCACGATGATTTCAGGAAAATCGCGGCTCATGCCCGCGAGAAAGGGATAGGGTTCCTATCCACGCCCTTCGATATCGAGAGCATCGACTTCCTCGCATCGCTCGACATGAAGTATATGAAGATACCGTCAGGCGAAATCACCAACCTACCCTATCTGAGAGCTATTGCCGAAAAGCATATACCGGTGATAATGTCAACGGGGATGAGCACACTCGCCGACGTGGAGAACGCTTTGAAAGCACTTTACGACGGCGGATTATGCCGCAACGACATCACCCTGCTCCATTGCAACACCCAATACCCCACCCCTTATATTGACGTCAATCTGAAGGCTATGCTCACTCTGCATGAGGCTTTCGGGGTGAGCGTGGGATATTCCGACCATACGAAAGGTATCGAGGTGCCGATTGCCGCCACGGCTATGGGGGCAACCGTGATAGAGAAGCACTTCACCCTCGACAAGAATCTCCCCGGACCGGATCATACCGCATCCCTCGATCCCACCGAACTGCACGACATGGTGGAGACGATAAAGCATATCGCCATGGCTCTCGGCTCCCCGATAAAGAGTGTATCCCCGTCTGAAAGGAGAAACATGTCGGTGGCTCGCAAGAGCATCGTGGCAGCGAAGGAGATACGCGAGGGCGACACCTTCTCTCCGGAGAATCTCACGACGAAACGTCCGGGCACGGGAATATCCCCGATGATGTGGGACGACATAATCGGCAGGACCGCCACCCGCCATTACCATCCCGACGACTTGATTGAACTATGACCCACTATCACCACCTATAATGAGAAAGATCTGTTTCATCACCGGCACACGTGCCGACTACGGCATAATGGTGCCTCTTATGAGAGCCGTGAAGGAGTCTGACGACGCACAGCTGCAAGTGATAGCCACCAACATGCACCTCTCTCAGGAGTATGGCATGACGGTAAATGAGATTATCGCCGACGGGTTTGACGTGGATGCGAGGATAGACTCCCTTCTCTCCGGCGATTCCCCAGCTGCCACGGTCAAGTCGATGGGACTGACCCAGATCGGTATGGCAGATGCCTTTGAGCGACTGCGTCCCGACCTTGCCGTGATTCTCGGCGACAGGTATGAGATGCTTGCTGCCGCCTCAGCAGCCCTTATTTTCCGCATACCTGTGGCTCACCTATACGGTGGGGAGACTACGGAAGGGGCTTACGATGATTGCATACGCCATGCCATCACCAAACTCTCATCACTGCATTTCACCTCAACCGAACTATACGCCCGACGTATAATCCAGATGGGTGAGGAGCCTGACCGCGTGTTTCATGTAGGCTCTCTCGGTGCGCAATCCATACGCGAGGAGAAGGGTCTGCCGCTACAGGAATTGGAGAAAGCAATCGATTTCAGACTCGGTGAAAAGTATGTCGTGGCTACGTTCCATCCCGTGACCACCCAGCCCGGCGAGGAAGAACGTCAGACCTCCGCACTTCTTTCCTCTCTCGACAAGATCATAGCCAAGGGATGGAGAGTGCTCTTCACCATGCCGAATTCCGACACGGGGGGACGCACCGTGGCGACAATGATACGCCAATGGGCGCAATCAAGACCGGAAAGCGTGAAGGCGGTGGCATCTTTGGGAAGGCTGAAATATTACTCGGCATTACGTCATGCCGCTGCAGCTGTAGGCAATTCTTCAAGTGGACTTATCGAGGCTCCTTCATTCGGCATACCAACCCTCAACATCGGCGACCGCCAGAAAGGGCGTGCACAAGGGGATTCCGTGATAAACTGTGGGGTGACGGAGGAAGAGATCACCGCAGGACTTGAAAGAGTGCTCTCCGACACTTTCCGAGAGCAGGCACGCCACTGCGGCAATCCCTACGAGAAACCCGACACCCTCCAATCCATCCTCCAACCCCTTCTCCACTACCCCATCCCCCCCACAAAGCCACCCTTCCGCGACATCCCAGGATAGTCCTCACTCTTTATATCAGGCTGCGTGAAGAGACTGAGTGCAGGGTAGAGGTGACGCGGACCGAAGTCGAGGTGACCCAGACCGTGCATCGTCAGCAGCTCCTTCCCACCGTACTTGAGAGTCAGAAAGGGGATGACAAGATTGAAACGAAGTTTTTTTAGCTGTCATCGCGTGATAGGCTTTGGATGAATTGCTTGGGGGGCATGTTCATCCGCTTCTTGAATGCCTCACGAAAGGTCTTTATATCGCGGAAACCACACATCTCACCCACTGTCTGGACATTCGTCATACCCTGTCGGAATAATGCCACCGCCTTACAGATCTTATACTCGTTGATGAACTCTATGATCGAAACCCCAGTCAAACCCTTAATCTTCTTGTATAGGGAGGAATGACTCATCGCAAGCTTCCGGGCAAGCGTCTCTATGCCGAAATCCTCCTCCATAAGGCTCTCATTGATGATCGTGCGGCAACGCAACAGAAACTTACGTTCCTCCTGATTAAAATTCCTTGCCTGCGTGGAGGGTGATACGAGCATCAATGAGATATCTTGCTCCGAGTGAAGGTGAGAAACATGGTGACGAAGCATCTTGAGCGATATCGGTTTACTCAGATACATGTCGGCTCCCTCCTGATAAGCCCGCAGCATCTCGTCGTCTGAACTTAATGACGACAGCACTATGACTTTCACGTCTGCATTGCGTCCTTCCCCTTTCACAGCACGGATAACGTCATGACCATCCTTTCCGGGAAGCATTATGTCGGTAAGTATGATATCATAATGTCCACCCGATCCCAGCTCTATGCCCTCCTCGCCTGTGGCAACCGCCTTAACCTTATAATCCGAACCAAACGATCTTGAAAGCATTCTTCTCAGCTCCTCATCATCCTCCACTATCAGAATGGAATGCGTGGCGGTCGGATCCTGAATATCTACCGACTCTCCCTCCCCTTGCACGCTAATGCCGGAGACCGTCTCTCCTGCATCATCCGGAGTCTCTTCCGGCAGCACTACCCCCCCCCGATTTCAATTTTCTGATATTCAGTTTGTTATCTAATGGAATTTTTACAATAAATGTCGTACCCACATTCACTTCACTCTCTACCGAGATCTCCCCGTCATGAAGTTCAACCAATTTCCTGACAAACGACAGACCGATGCCGTCACCAACACTCTCCTTTCTCCCCCGCTCCGTGCGGAAGAATGGGTTAAAGATAGCCTCCTGCATATCCTTCACTATGCCTATGCCGGTATCATTGACCTTTATCACGAAACAGCTGTCGTCTTTAGTGAGGCTCACCGTCACGCCCCCCTTTCCCGACGGCGTGTACTTATAGGCATTCGTTATCAGATTGGTCATTATGAACTCTATCTTATCCGGATCAATCCGAGCAAGAAGCGGCTCATTGGGGAGGTCAAACTTGAGATACAGTCCTTTCTGCCGACATAACCCCTCATAATCAGGCATCAGGCTCCGCAAGAGGGCGGTGACGTCGGTATCCCTTGCCAGAAGATTCAGATTGCCAGTCTCCATCTTTCGGATATCCATCACGTTACCTATAAGTTTGTTAAGTTTCAACGAATTGCGATAGATGCCCTTCAATGCCCCGACACTTACAGTGCCGCTGCCGGAATTGACGATCTCTTCTATTTGTGCAGAGATAAGGAAGCAGGGGGTGCGCAACTCATGAGATATGCCGGCGAAGAAATCGAGCTTAGCCTCTGTGAGTCTCCGCTCATTCTCTTTTTCACGCTGTGCCTCCGCAGCCTTCTCCCGCTGCACCACGTAGTGCTTACGCAGACGCCACACCGTTATGATTATTCCCGACGCAAGAAGCCCCCACAACACAAGAGCCCATACGGAAAGATACCACGGATACCTTACAACTATCGTCATTCTCTCCTCGTCGCGCCACTCTCCATCAGCCTCAGCATGACGCACTTTCAGCACGTATTCTCCGGGAGGCACATTCGTATAGGTGGCGCGGCGCGTGTCAGTGACGTTGCGCCATCTCTGGTCAAACCCCTCAAGAAAACATTCTATCTGTATGTTGTCAGGATGAGTCATCTCAGGCACAGAGAATGATACCGTAAAAAAATCCTCATCCGATGCCAGATCCACTCGCCCGTGTCCCGTGCCATAGAGAGGGATGCGTCGCTCACCTGCCCCTAAAATATCTATACGGGAAATCAACGTGGGGAGCATCGGCATCCTTCTCTCCATGTATGAATAAGGAAGGGAGACAAGTCCGGAGATAGTCCCCATAAAGATCTCCCCGTCAATAAGCGCAGCAGCGTTTGATGTATATTCTCCCGGGATACGTGCTCCCTGCACTTTTACAAACCTATCCTGGCTGCGTATGTAGCGAAACAGACCGTTGACTGTGCCAAGCCATAGATTCCCGTCCGGATCCTCCACGATACTTCTCACCCTTGTCTCCGAAAGTCCGTCGGAAGAGCCGTAAAACCGCACTTCCCCCTTCGGATCCCCGCTACTCATGCTGCATAGCCCGGCATTCCCGAGAGAGAGCCATATCCTCCCTTTGCTGTCAGGATAAATACATTCCACACAATGTGAAGGCACCTTAGTCCCAGACTCCGAAAAATCCGACCAGCGACCCACCACCCGGCAATCGCCCGGCGAAAACAGGAATGCCCCTTTCAGACGGCTCCCGACCCAGATCCCCTCTTCGCGCCTGACTATGCTCATCACATCAATTTCCTCGCCGGGAAGCAACTCTCGGAAGCTGCCGGAAGCCTTATCGAAGCTATGAAGGTATCTACCCCCGACAATGATATGCCCGTAGCCGTCGTCCGCCAGGGTCCAGACAAGATTTCCCGGCTCCACCCTCTCATCGAGTCTATGGCATACAAACGAATCACCCGCTATGTCATATTCCACAAGCCCGTGGGAATATACCGTCATCCACAGGCGGTCGCCATCTCTGACAAGCGACGTGACATTATTCCCCGGTATCTCTGAATTACCGCTGTTCCTGTTTATCCTTTCCCCCGTATTGACATCATATATGTCAAGTCCACCGCCGTCAAGGGTCAGATACATCTTTGAACCTATCTTTACCATTCCAGTGACTATATTGAACGACGATATCGCCGAACGGATGTCATACACCCTACAGCGGTTAAGTTCCGATGACATTAGAAATAACCCACGACGATAGCTGCCACACCAGAGATTCCCTCTACGGTCGCAATAAAGAGAATAGATCACGTCTGCCAAAAGTGTGGAATTTCCCGGAGTGAAACTATCCATATCCCCATCTGTGCGCTTGACTACGACTCCACCGCCATCTGTGGCAAACACCACGTTGCCATCATTATCAAGAATGGTTGCCATAAGATCCGAGGGAATGTATGATTCCGAATTCTCCCTAAGACTGCCACGCTTGTCATCCATGACAAATGACACCGATCTCTCCCCTATGCCCCCACCCACATAGACTTCATTGCGGAGCGTGTCGCAGAAGATATTGAGATTATGGCTGAACTTGAACGGCATCCGGTTCATCGTTATCTCTATCTCTCCCGTGCGGTCAAACACGGTGATCCCGTCGTTTGACAATGCGAGAAGCCTACCACTCCCCCCTCGACACATATCGGCATATCTTCTTCCCGTGTCACGAGGTAGCCGCTTGAATGTATAGGCGCCACTGACATGCGTGGTGGGGTCATATCTGAGGATATCACCATCTGACGTAACTGCGAAAAGATACCCTCCGCTTTCACAAAGTCGACTGATGCGTACAGTCAGCGGACGCGATGAGGATTCCGTGCCATCCGACACGCCACAACGCATAAATCTGCCGTCTCCGAAGGAATAGAAATCCAGACCATAATCACTTCCAACAAATATGCCCCCCTTATATGGATAAAGTGCCCTCACCATATTATTATGGAGAGAAGTGGTGTCTGATTCTGAATGACGGAATACCTCCACATCCCTACCATCAAAACGGGCAAGACCATTCCAGGTCCCCACCCATATACTCCCATAGTGATCCTCTGTCACGACATTGACAGAATTATCGGGAAGTCCATCGGCAGACGACACTTCCTTGAAATATGTGGGAAAAGATGCCTGTGAAGATCCTTGGGCTGAAAAGGAGAGAAAACTAAGTAAGAGAACAATGATTTTTAGCATTCTCATGGTCTGTCTTTTTTTATCATACAAAATTAGAGACTCTTCGGGAGACTACAAACCGGACTACAACCTGTTTTTGATACATAAAAGGTAGTAATCTGTATTTCTTAACATCCACCTGCCATTTATCCACAAAACCACCCCCTTTTCAGAAAATAGTCCCATTTTTTCTGAAAATCACCCCGACAATTCACCATTACGCTTAATAACTTTGCAGCCGAATCGGAGCCACACAGCAGTCCGACATAACAACCGACCCACTTAAACTTCGACTTTATTATCAAAAACCGATAAACTCATGAAACAATCCTACCTAACAAATCTAAAACGGATCACGGCAATGCTGCTAATCGCAGTGACCGCGTTCCTCTCCGGCAAGGCGTATGCCGCTCCCGGAGATGCCGGCATCGTGTCAGGCACTGTCTACGACGCGATGGGTGAAGTGGCAATCGGAGCCACTGTTCGACCTACCGACAAAAATGTAAAAGCTGTCGTCACTGATGTTGATGGTGTATTCACTATCAATTCATCAAAACCTCTTGAACTTGAGATCACCTATATCGGGTGTGAGCCTCAGAAACTCACCGTAAAACCGGGGGAACCTGTGGAAATACACCTTAAAGATAGCGCAAGCACGCTCAACGATGTGGTGGTCGTAGGTTTCGCGACCCAGAAGAAAGTCAACCTGACCGGCGCCGTAGGCGTAGCAACGGCAAAGGACATTGCCGGCAGACCGGTGCAGAATGCAGCCGCTGCCTTACAGGGTGTAATCCCGGGTCTCAACATCTCCAACTCGTCAAGCGGCGGTGAGCTGAACGCAAGCAAGTCGGTCAACGTGCGTGGTATGGCTACAATCGGCGACGGCTCCAACGGCTCGCCTCTTATCCTTATCGATGGAATGGAGGGTGACATGAACACACTGAACCCCGCCGATATCGAGAGCATTTCTGTGCTAAAGGATGCTGCCGCATCATCTATCTACGGTTCGCGCGCACCTTTCGGCGTAATCCTTATCACTACAAAGAGTGGTTCTTCAGGAAAAACTGCAATACATTACAGCAACTCCTTCCGCTTCAACCAGCCCCTCACCCCGATGAGCATGATGGACTCATGGGAATACATCAACTATCTCAACGATGTGCAACGCTACACCTCCAATAAACTGGAGTTTGAGGAGGATTTCGTGAATCAGGCGTATGACTATTACACCGGAAAGAGCGACAATTATATCTATGAGAACAAATGGGACGGCTCAAGCCGTCGCTGGGGTACAGGCGAGTGCAGCGGCACGTTTGCCAACGTCAACTGGATCGACGAGCTTTACAAGAAGACTGCCTTCGCTCAGGAGCATAACGTGACTCTCAACGGTGGCAACGACAAGGTGACTTACTATTTCTCCGGCAACTTCCTCGATCAGGGCGGTTTCCTTAAATATGGTAACGACAAGTATGACCGCTACTCTATTATGGGTAAAGTGAACGCAAAACTATATCCCTGGTTGACCGCACAGTACACGAGCCGCTGGATACGCACCGAGTATGACCGCCCGACAATCATGACAGGCGGATTCTATGAGAAGGTGATACGCCGTCTGCCGCCGACAAACCCCAAGTATGACCCCAACGGATACATCGCTGCCGACTACAACTATATCGAGCACCTTGAAAACGGTGGCGAGCACACAGAACAGAATGATGCCTTCACCAACCAGTTCAAACTTATCATCAATCCGATTTCAGGGTGGAACATCACAGGTGAGTTTAACGCCCGCGTAAACAACGACTGGACTCACCAAGATTCAAAGCCGGTATATGCACATGATGCCGATGACCTTGAGGGGCTTAGTCATGAGAGCGTTCACCTCGCTTTTGACTCAGGAAAGGATTCCAACGTATCGGAATACTCATATCGTTCCACTTACCTAAACTACAACCTCTTCTCCGACTATAACTTCAGCATAAAGGATATGCACAATTTCAAAGTGCTCGTAGGTTTCCAGGCTGAAGACTTCAAATACCGCAATCTCAGTGCTAACCGCAACGATATGCTGGTGGAGGATCTCCCCGTGCTTGACCTGACTTCAAGCCAAGAGAGCTACGGCATCGGAGGTGCTTATCAGAAATGGCGCACTACCGGCTTCTTCGGGCGTATCAACTACGACTATGACGGGAAATATCTGTTTGAAGGGAATATACGATATGACGGGTCATCTCGTTTCCGCGCTGAACACCGTTGGGTATGGTCTCCGTCATTCTCTGTGGGTTGGAATGTTGACCGCGAGAAATTCTGGGAGCAGATCTCCGAATGGGTACCCGCCTTCAAAATACGTGGATCATACGGTCAGCTCGCCAACCAGAATACCAACAGCTGGTATCCTACATATCGTGTCATGGGAGTTGAAAATCAAGGCAACACTTGGCTTGTAAATGGAAGCAAACCTAACACGTCATGGTTCCCCGCCCTGATTGACCCCAACCTGACATGGGAGAAAATCCGTAACACCAACCTCGGTGTGGACGTATCGGCTTTCAATTACCGACTGACTGCATCTTTCGACTATTTCTGGCGTAACAACAAGGATATGGTAGGTCCTCCGGTGACTTATCCCGCTGTGCTCGGTGCGGCAGTGCCTAAAGAGAACTCTCTCGCAATGCGCACTTACGGCTGGGAACTTCAGATCGGCTGGCGTGACCATGTAGGGGATTTCAACTACTCTGCAAAACTGAATCTTTCTGACGACCAGACAAAGATCACCAAATATCCAAATGCCGAGAATTATATCAGCAAATATATCGAGAATATGGTCGTAGGGAATATCTACGGTCTCACTACTATCGGCGTGGCTCGTGATGATGCACAGATGGCAGACCATCTGTCGAAAGTCAATCAGGATGCAATCGGCTCAAACTGGCAAGGTGGCGACATGATGTATGCCGATATTGACGGCGACGGAAAAATCACAAAGGGCACAACCAAGGATGACCTCGGCGACCTTAAGATTATCGGCAACAGTCAGCCCAGATACCGTTTTGGCCTTAATCTCTACGGCGAATGGAAAGGTATCGACCTCACACTGTTCTTCCAAGGAGTGCTTAAACGCGACTATTACTTTGATCCGAACGGTGGTCAAGGCACAGGCGGAAAGAGTGCCGTATTCTGGGGCGCGACAAGTGGCGGACGTTGGGAATCAATATTCCTGAAAGAGCATCTTGACTACTGGCGTGATGAGAACAGCCTCCTTGGTGAAAATCAAGACGCATATTATGCTCGTCCTTTATACTACACCAATAAGAACCGTGAGATTCAGACGCGCTATCTCCAGAACGCTTCATACATGCGTCTGAAGAATCTTCAGATCGGATATACCCTCCCGCAGAACCTCACACGCAAGTTCTATTGCGAGAAACTGCGCCTATTCTTCTCTGCGGAAAACCTCTTCACTTGGACGAAGATGTCGAAGGTGATGGACCCGGAGTCGCTTGAAGTGTCTACAATGAAATCCGGATCTTCCTATCCTATCGCAAAGACCTTCTCTTTCGGTCTTAGCCTTGATTTCTAAATATCTTCTTAAAATAAAAGAAATAAATGAATACCATATATAATAAACTTTCTCGTCTGGGTGTCATAGCCCTATTTGGATTGGCTACTGTGGGATGTAATGACTATCTCGACATAACACCTCCATCAGACGTGACCCCGGAGACTTATTTCACGACCGCCGACCAACTCGGTGCATACGCCATCAAGTATTATAACTATTATACCAAAGATGATAATACAGGAAATGTCTCAGGTTCTCGTTGGGATAATGCCTTTCCTCATCATGGCGTCGGTGGTTCTTCCTATAAGTCATTCTTTGATGATGACCAAGGCACTGACAACGAGAGCGGCACCAACGACCGTTTCTTTGATGGCTCATCTAAAGTGAAAGTCGGCAATTCCGGTGGAAGCTGGGGGTTCGGACGCATCAACGACCTGAACTATTTCCTTGAGACTGTGGTCCCGAAATATGAGGCAGGACAGATCAGCGGAGCTGAAGACCTGACAAAGCACTATATCGGTGAGGTATATATGCTGCGTGCGATTGAATATTTCGGCAAATTGCGCTCTCTCGGTGATTTCCCGATTATCCGCACTACCCTGCCGCTCGACAAAGAGGTGCTTGTAGACAGTTCTGCCCGCAAGCCTCGCAATCTCGTGGCTCGCTTCATCCTTGAGGATCTTGATAAGGCTATCAGTCTCCTTTCCGACGGAAGTGCCACAGGAGGACGCACCAGAATCACCCGTGATGCCGCTATCCTATTCAAGGCACGCGTGGCTCTCTATGAGGCTACTTTCGAGAAGTATTTCGCAGGCACACCCTTTGTGCCCGACAAATCTGCCGGTTGGCCCGGTGCCCGTATGGCCTATAACTCATCTTTCAGCTATGACAATGATTCGGAAGTAAACTTCTTCCTTGACCAAGCTCTTGCTGCATCAGGTGATATCGCAAAACGTCATCCCAACCTGACTGTCAACAATAAGAAGATGATCGGTGCGGAGATGACCGGCTTGCCCACAAATCCTTACTATGACCTTTTCGCCACACAGGATCCTTCCGGTCAGGATGAGGCTCTGATGTATAGGGTATATAATCTTGATATCGGCGGCGGTCACTGCCTGAATCAGTATATAAAAGGCGGAAGAGGATATACTCAGGAGTTTGCCAACACATTCCTTATGGACAACGGTCTGCCTATCTATGCTGAGGGCAGTGGCTATGCCGGTGATGATTTCGTGGCTGACACTAAAGAGAATCGCGACTGGAGATGGCGTCTATTCATGAAGGCTCCCGGTGAATACGTATATGAGGGCGACAAGCAGCGTATCGGCGAGGGTAAAAAGAATAAGAATGACAAGGAGTTGAAATTCCCGGCTCTTATTTCCGGTGGTGTAGACTTCACCACTTCTACCGGCTACACGAAAGGTAAAGGTTGGGCTAAGAACTCCACTTGGAGCAAGGGTGGTTTCGATCTGACTTCCGCAATAATTTTCCGCACGGCTGAGGCCTACCTCATTTATATGGAGGCTGCATGGGAGAAATATGGTGATGGTCTTGACGCTGATGCCTGGAACTATTGGGGCAAGCTCCGCACGCGTGCCGGTCTTCCCTCTGACGTACAGGTGACTATCGCTGCAACCGACCTTGACAAGGAGGAGCAGACAAGCCACGACTTCGCACTCTATTCCGGCGGCAAGCGTATCACTTCAAAGGTGCTGTATAACATTCGCCGTGAACGCCGCTGCGAGCTTATGGGTGAAGGCCTGCGTTGGGATGACCTCATCCGCTGGCGTGCTCTTGAACAGCTGAAGACCAACCGCTACTACAAACATGGATGCAAGGTGTTTGGTCCGATGCTCGACTGGGCAAAGAAGTCAAAATTGAAATACGATCAGGGAGACCCTGATAAAAACAATGTATCCTCTCCAAGTGATGTGGATGGTGGCTTCAATGGCAATCCGGAGTATCTATCTCTTCTCCGCGTGTCGAGCAAAAACGACTGGTATAACAGCGGCTACACCTGGAGAATGGCTCATTACCTTGACCCGATAGCTGAAGATCACTTCCTTCAGACTGCACAGGGGGGCGACTATTCCACTTCCCCAATCTACCAGAATCCTTATTGGGGCACTACTCACGACACTCCTGCAACTGAGTGATAACATCTTCTGAAAAAATATAAGACAGCACCGGGAATCGGGTCCCGGTTCCCGGTGCCGATAAAAACAATATCCAAACAAATTTTTAACCTAAATCAATTATGAAGAAATCTTTACTTCTCGCAGCTTTCGCAGCTGCGGTGCTCCCGATGAGCGCACAGAATCCTCTTGATGAGGTGAACAATCTCGTTGCCAACGGTAACTTCGAAGACACCAACTACGTGCAGGCTGTACCCGGCGGCTACACTTGGGATCCCGCAAACACTTGGTACAACCTCGAAACCCTTCCCGGTTGGAATACAAACACGGGTGGTGAGTGGAACGGTACAATCTGGATTCTCTCTGGAGACGAGTATGCCGGTGATGGCGATCTCCGTCCCGAAGAAGACATGCAGTATCTTCATTTCCATGGATACCATGAAAACGGTTGGACCACCATCAATGCCAGTCAGATTGTCAAGAACCTCGTTCCGGGTCGTCAGTACACCCTTGATTTTCTAATCGCTCAGAACCAGGGTGAAGGCAAAAATTGGACTCCGGATCCGAACTATGGTTTCACTCTCAGTGAAGTAGATGGAGACAAAGCCGGAAAAATGATAACAGAAGCAAGCAACATGGCTGAAGGTCAGGATATGGTATATTGTGCCTACACTTTCACGGCTCCTTCTGACCAGGTATTCCTTAATTTCTATCTTGGCAACTATTATGGAGATAAAAACGATAAGGGGGTTCCTAATACGAAAGACCTCTGGATGGATCTCGACAACGTTCGCATCTACTCTGCCGAGGGTGATGAGGAGACTCCTTCTGCTGTAAATGAAGTGGAGATCGACGAGAATGCTCCTGTAGAATACTACAACCTTCAGGGTGTACGCGTGAATGCTGCTTCAGATATGAAGGGCATCTACATCCGCAAGCAGGGCAACAAGTCTACTAAGGTGGTTCTCTGATCCCAACTGATAAGGAACTTATAACCTTTAACAATCAACCTAACCGCCATATTCCTCCGACAGCATGGCCGAAGGGACATGGCGGTTTCTAAATAATTTTAGATTTCCAGATTATGAAAGCAAGACTCTTCGCAATAGCTCTCGCTGCTGCCGCTCCAATTGCATGCTGCCTGGCAGCGGGTGTTACCACTCCGGAAGCCGGGAAATATTACCGCATACGCCACGTCAGCGGACTATATCTCACAGATGCACGTTTCAACAGCCGTATTGCCGACAAGGTGGATGATAACTCCCAGATCGTGCAGTTTGTGCCCGTTGAAGGTCAGGAGGGGGTATATGGCATCAAAAGAATGAGTTCCGGTATGTTCTGCGGCTCCGACAACAAATGGACAAGCACTGCCATCTCAAGAAGCATACCCCTATCCCAACACCGCATCGCTGTGGCTGAGGCTAATCCGGAATATGTGGTGATACAGAACGTCGGCATGAACGAATCAAAGAACTGTATGGGCGTGGACGATACCAAATCCGGATCTGCCGTATATACCGACAAAAACGGTAAGGACACGGAGAAGCATCTATGGGTGATTGAAGAGGCGGATCTGTATAAGACCGACACCGAGACCCCGACCGACTTCTATGCCGACAAGACTCTTCCCGCTGATGACCCACGTGCCAACGCCTACGAAGGCTATAAGCTCGTTTTCGCTCAGGAGTTCAGCAAGGATGGCAAGCCCGACAGCGAAATATGGAACTTTGAGGAGGGTTTCAAGCGTAATCAGGAGGATCAGTATTACAACGGTGACAAGAACACCTACATTCAGGACGGCGTGCTCGTAATCGAGGGGCGCAACGTGCTTGACGAGAAGATCAAGAATCCGACATACGACCGCTACAACAAGTCGTGGCCTTCAAATATCGGCAAGTATCTGACGTGGACCTCCGGCTCAATGCAGACAAAAGGTGCATGGGATGGCGGATACACATGGCAATACGGCATATATGAGGTGCGTGCAAAAGTGCCGCAGTATGTCGGGAGCTGGCCTGCTATATGGTCTACCGGTATGCAGCATGAATGGCCCTACGGCGGCGAGATCGACATAATGGAGTATTACGGCAACCGCATACATGCCAACGTATGCTGGGGCGACGGAAAACGTTGGGCAGGCCACTGGAACAGTGCGACTGTGCACGACAACGAACTCGGTGCCGGCTGGGGGGATGAGTATCATATCTGGCGCATGGTGTGGGATTATGACCACATGGAGCTATGGTGTGACGATATCCTCGTGAACAATATCGATCTCGACACCACCGATAACGACATCCCGACAGGCGATCTCGCAGGAATTGACCACGGCAACGGTTGCAACCCCTTCCGCGACGTGCGCCACATGCTATGGCTGAACCTCGCCCTCGGCGGCATCAACGGCGGATCGCTGGAGAATACTCCCCGCCCGCTCCGCTATCTCGTGGACTATGCTCGCGTCTACCAGAAGATCGGAACCGATGGAAAAGCCAAGTATAAAGTTGACGAGGTGATTTCCGAACCGACCTTCACCGTGGCTGACGGCGAGGAAAACGCCTCTTCAGGCATCGAATCAATAACGACATCCGCTCCATCTGAAAATCAAAGGATTTATAATCTGCAAGGCATTCAAGTAGGTAATGACTCGGAAGAGTTTCGTGGCTCCGGTGATGTGTATATACTCGTAGAGGGCAATTCCTCCCGAAAAGTCATTTTATAAAGTAGTTTTCCCTTCTATTATGGTTCTAATGTAGAAAAATTAGGTAAAAATTTTGTTTTTATGGTCAGCGGCATACAATGCCGTAAGTTAAAGCCATCCCAATTGTTTGATCATACGGGATGGCTTTCAATATTCTTATCCGAGGGATATGCCTGTGGTATACCGAAAAAATACTTGCTTATTAATGAAGTTTATACCACTACAATAATAAACCTATTGCCTCTCACAGTTGTTTTGTTATTGATGACGGACAGCACCGTCGTAATTTGACATGATTATATAAATCTCACTATAGCTATGAAACACATCAAATCTATTGTGGCAGGCGCTGCCATTGCTGCCGCCGCTCTTGCTATTCCTGAAAATTCGGGTGCCTGCACTCGTGTGGTGTATCACGGTGCTGACTCAATATTCGTGGTCGGTCGTTCGCTCGACTGGAAAACACCTATCCCCACCAATCTTTATGTCTATCCCGCCGGTATGGCAAAGGTGGGTTCAGATGCCCCGGGGGCAGTGTCATGGACCTCTAAATATGGTGCCGTCTATGCCGTGGGGTATGACGGAGGCATCACTGAAGGCATGAATGAGAAGGGACTTGTCATCAACGGTCTGTTCTGCAAGGGGACTGTATATGACAATGAGGATACACGCAACCGTCCGCCGATGTCCCTTTCCATGTTCGTGGGCTGGCTTCTTGATATGAATGCCACTACGGATGAGGTGGTGGAGGTGCTTGAGAAGCATGATTTCACCTTGAGCGGCGCCACTTTCGACGGGGGCACCGTCTCGGCTCTACATTGGGGCATCACGGATGCTTCGGGGAAGAGTGCCATTCTGGAATTTGACCATGGAGTAGTGAAGGTCTATGATATGGATGACGTATGGGCAATGACAAACGACCCTCAATGGTCTGACATGAAGGCCATCATAAATTATTGGGATAAGATAGGCGGAAAGAATATGCTTCCCGGCACAGTCAGCAGTCCTGACAGATGCGTGCGCGCCAATTATTTCGCTCATCATGTGGATGCGGTTAGCGACCCCGCCCTTGCCGTGAGTATATGCCGGAGTGTGCTTGTGCCGTCATGTGTGCCCTACACTTATCTGATCGAGGGTGAGCCAAACGTATCATCCACTCAGTGGCGTTCGTATGCCGATGTCAAGAACAAGCGTTATTATTTTGACATAGTGACCAATCCCGGATATTACTATGTCGACCTCTCGAAATGCGATCTGCGGAAGGGCGCCCCCGTATTAAAACTCGACACGTCGAAAGAGAAGAACCTCGTAGGGGAGGCAAACCATGCCCTCAATAAATCCACACCATTCAATCCCATATACTAAATCCAATCTCCTAATATATCCCAGTCTTATCAGACAATTGTCCGTATCGTCTTCCGTCGGTACGGACATTCTTTTTACCGGTAAGACTCCAACTATGGCCGCATGATTATCACCGGCTTGCCGTTCAGTCCGGGATAAACCTGCCCCCTCTCCTTTCTCTGAAACAGTGTATCAAATGCGGCAGCCTCCTCCAGCGTTGGGAACGAGCCGGCTATGACGTAGTAAACCCTATCGGCGTTCATTACCCCAAACGCGGAATAGCCCTTACTGCACAAATCCTCCACCTGTGCCACACAATTCGTATTCATCTTATAGCTGCCTACAACCACGTTATACTGTTGCAGCTTGCCCGACGACGATTCCAACATACGGATACGATCCATCTTAACATACACTGAGTCGCCATGAACCACATGCAACATGGGACCGTCAGTATTAATCAGCCCTCCCGAGGGGATGCCGAGCTCGGCATCAAGCGCATCCGATGCCTGGCGTTTCTTCTTCGCCACGTCGTAGGCAGCCTGATAATTCTTCTCCGTGGGCTTACAACCCACCATTCCTGTCATGGCAATCGCCACACTCAATAGTATCAATGATTTCTTCATCTTCATCTCCATTTCCAATAAAAAATATTGCGACAAAATTAAGCAATTTTACCGAAATTCATAAGACTCTAATTCAGAAAAAAACGGAGACGAGATCTGCAGATCCCGTCTCCGAACCCTATATGTAAGATTTATTTTAGTCTATCTGTATCACGAGGAATGTGGTCATACTCCAAAATTCCTGCGGATTTGTTATCTGAATTGTCTTGGTTTTGTCGGCGTTCTCCACAATTTTGTAGGAATCCTGCGGCATATTTGTCCAGATCTTAACCTTCTTCGAACCGGTAGGTATCACTGAAAGCGAACGCTTGTCTGCCTTCGTGAAATAAGATTCGTTGAAGTCGCCCTTCAGCACTTTTGTCTGACCAAGGAATTTCTTCTCAAGAAGTCCATTCTTCTTCAGCTCCTTATTCGTGCCGATGGCGTAATATACTGTGTTGGCTGCATTCTCCACTGCCTGAGCCTGAGCCTGGGCCTCTTCTTTAGCCGCCGTCTCCGTCTTGACCTGCTCCTGGCTCTCTGTCACCTGATTGGTGAGATCCTGGATCTGGGTCTTAGCGTTAGCAAGTTCGCCTTCAAGCTGAGCAATCTTCTGATCCTGCTGTGCGATGCGGTCTTTCAGCTGAGTGATTGTCTTTGAAAGCACGCTGTTGTCCTTACCACTGGCTTTAAGCTTTGCCTCCATGTCTTCGAGAAGAGCCTTGTTGGTGGCGAGACGTGCCTTAATGTTGGCGAGATTCTGACGAATCTCCGCACGACGGTCAACGCTCTCGCCGCTGCCCATGTTGTAGAGCAGCCCCTCCTGCATGTTGATGGAGTCAAGTCCCGTATAGATATCCCCCATAAGGAGCATCAGGGAATCATTAAAACTGGCTGCTTCCGTATAGTCTGCCTGCAGTTCAGCTATTCTTACTGAATCTTCTGCTAATTTCTTGTCATTGCCTGCACATGAGGAGAGCAGAAGGGCTCCAATTCCTAAGAGGATAAAACTTTTTTTCATCTTTTTATCTATGGTTTAGTTTGTTTATAGTTTTAAACAATCATCGCTGTCGTTTTTCCTTTTATCCCGACCGCTTATTATGATAACAATTTCCCCCTTAGGATTGTTCTGTTCAAAATAATTTGATAATTCTCCAAGACTGCCACGATGATACGTCTCGTGCATCTTGGAGATCTCTCGGCATACACACGCCTCCCTGTCGGCACCGAAGCTTTCCGCCAACTGACGCAACGTGCGGGGCAACCGTTTGGGCGATTCATATATCACGATGCTACGGTCGTCATCAGCCAGAAGAGCGAGACGCGTTGACCTACCCTTCTTGGGCGGAAGGAAACCCTCAAACACGAATCTGTCGCACGGCAGACCCGATGCCACCAACGCCGGCACAAAGGCTGTCGCTCCCGGAAGGCATTCCACCTCCACACCAAGTCTGCGACATTCCCGGCTAAGCATAAAGCCGGGATCGGAGATGCCCGGAGTGCCGGCATCTGAGATCAACGCGATGTTCTCGCCGCCGAGTATACGGTCGGCAATCTTGGGTGCCTCCTCATGCTCATTAAACTTGTGATGACTGCGCATGGGCGCGGATATCCCGAAATGCTTCATAAGCACCCCCGAGGTGCGAGTGTCTTCCGCAAGTATCAGATCCGCATTTTTCAAGACCTCCACTCCGCGAAAGGTCATGTCGTCAAGATTCCCCACCGGCGTAGGCACTATATATAATTTCCCGCTCATTTTTTGATTTCAATAAGGATTTGATTTCAATAAGGATTATTTAAAATAATTCTTGAGTATCTCAAGAAAATCCGCCACATCCTGACGCTCCAGATCCCATTGGAGTTCATCCACGAAATAATCCTCCGCCTCCTCATATCCCTCCATTGATGCCACTCGGGCAAGCGTCTCATTGAAGTTTATGTCGGAATTATTGAATAATTCGCGTTTGAAACGGAAACGGTCATTGATGGTAAACACCAGGCGTCCGCGTGGCACTCTCACAGCTCCCTTTGACGGCACTTCCGGCATCGCTTGTACCGCCGGTACTGCCGGTGACTCCGGTGTCGCCACAACGGAATCCTCCTTCTCCGGCTCTATCGCTGCCGGCTCATCATCAGTAGCAGCGGCTACAGGGTCATCTTCAAAATCATCTGTGACTGCCAGGCATTCCGACATGGACAGACATTCCGGCATATCCTCCTCATCATCAACCGCATTTCCATCAACCGCATTGTCATCAACCATCTCAACCGGATCCTGATACTCCGGCTCATCCGCAATAATCCCTACCGTCACAGTCTCCTGCATCGGTTGATTATCGCGTCTTCCGATGATTGATGCCGCCAACTTAGGCAAGGATTCAGCCTTACGCAATATTAGACCGGGCACCACCTCCGGACAATCCTCACGTGCCAAGGCAAGGTGGATCAGTCCCTCAAGCTCATATACGCTGTCAAGCAGCCTGTTCAGTTCATCTTTATTCATTTTCCTTGATATTTGATTCGTTACAAAATATTTCAAGAAGCATTGTCTCCGCAGCCTTCTTCGCCTTCGACCGGCTTCCCGTTATGTCGTTCATGATAATCACAACGGAATGCGTCGGCATATAGTTTTCATCTACCTTATATCCGGCATAACACTGCACCCCCTTCATGCTCCCCGTCTTCATCGCAATATAACTGTCAAGCGGAGTCTCCGCAAGGAAGCTCTTCAACGTGCCCTCCTGTCCTGCAAGCGGAAAGAAGGAGGCGTATGTGGCATTGTCGCCCATGACGCCGAGCATCCCGGTCATGAAGTCAGCCGTGACACGATTACTTCTCGAAAGACCTGAGCCATCTATTATCTCCACCCCCTCCATCGGCATATCCCTATCGGTCCAATAGGCAAGTTCTCTCGTAGCAGCTGTCTCTGTCGAGCCATCCTTCCCCTCAAGTTTGCCATACGTGCGGAGCATTGCCTCCGCAAACATATTGTCGCTGCGCATCATGCATGACCTCATAATCTCATCCACCGGAGGAGAGACGTGATCAAAAAGCAGCGTGCGCTTACCCTCGCCGAGATCCTTGCCGTCAATTGTGATCATCTCAGCAGAAAGAGCCCTCTTCAACCGCGACATAAACACTCTCGACGGATTCTCCACCGACTTCCTGCCGTTGGCATTGTTCTCGAAATTAAACGTATGTATCCCTGTGCCATACGCCTCCTTGAAATCCGATGGATGCCACGATGCCGGACGGGGTGTGCCTCCGTAGGCTGTCTCGTCTATCAACACATTACCCTCTATCTTCGTGATGCCGGCAAGACGCAGGGCATCCGTAATCTCCTCTATTATATCCTGACCGAATGGCTCCACAGCGGAATTGACCGACGGATCGCACGCACCCTCCACGATGAGATTCCCTCTCAGTATACCCATGTCGAGCGGACCGTCGATATATATAGGAGTATGATAACGATAGTCGGCACTTGCCTTCTCAAGCAGCGTGGCTGTAGTGACTGCCTTCATGATGGAGGCTGGAAGCAGCGGCATGGAGGTGTTATGTTGACCCAAGGTGTCGCCATCGGCAAGATTCACTATCATGACCGCCACTGATTCCGGGCGTATTCCACACGTATTCACAAATTTTCTGACGGCTTCTTCTGACGTGACCGCCATAAGCAGCGTTGCCTTCACGAGCAGCAACGCCATCAGCATTATGATTCTATTCATATTGCATTTCCCTATCTTCTGAAGTTATGAAATTTCACTCCTCGCTCGCGCCGTCTTTCCTGTAAATTCCGACCGGTGCAGGCGTCAGGACTCTTCTATCGCCACAAAGTTACAAAAGTTTTTCTGAATTTCATCCAAGTTTTTTGTCACATGAGAAATAGTTACTAATTTTACTCTCTGAATTTTCACTTCAATGGCATCCGGTGGCATTCTCTCGGGCGTTGCCCCGCCATCGTATCATTATCTATTTATCATTATCTTTCAGATGGACATTCAACAAAACACCGTCAGACGCCCTTACACTTTCGACCGCGTTGTGAGAATCTCCTTCACCGTGATTCTCGTCATAGCCATCCTATATCTGCTGGAGATATTGAAAGGGGTGCTACTCCCGTTCCTCGTCGCTTGCCTGATTGCGTATATGCTTGAGCCTGTGGTCAGGTGGAACATGAAGATCATACGGACCCAATCCCGGTTCCTCCCCGTAGTGCTGACTCTATTGGAAGCTGCATTAGTACTCACTCTATTCTTCGTGACATTCACCCCCTATCTCGTGTCGGAGACTTCAGAGATGACCGATATGCTGAAGCATTACACTTCCACCAAAACCAAGATACCCTATATCTCCGACAACATCCATGCATTCATACGCGACAACATCGACATTAATTCCATCTCGATGCTTCTATCAAAGGAGGAATGGAAGGAAGTGATTAAGACTACTGTATCCTCATCATGGACCTTTCTAAGCTCCGGTCTCGCATTCATCCTGGGGCTGCTTAGCTGGCTGATCGTGGTGCTATACACGATATTCATCATGCTTGACTACGAACGGATAATGCTCGGATTCAAGCAGCTCGTGCCGGTCGCTCACAGAAAATGGGCATACCGCACCGGGAATGACATAAAGGATGCAATGAACCGGTATTTCCGCGGACAATTCCTCATAGCGTCTATTGTCGGGATATTGTTCTCCATCGGATTTCTCATAATCGGACTACCGATGGGGGTAATCCTCGGGCTGTTTATCGGAATGCTCAACATGGTCCCGTATCTTCAGCTGATATCCCTCCCCATCACTGCAATCCTATGCATCGTATGCACAGCGAGCACGGGAGTGAATTTCTGGGTTATCTTCTGGGAGAGTATGGCGGTCTACGTCATTGTGCAGTGCATACAGGATCTTATCCTCACTCCCAAGATAATGGGTAAGGCAATGGGCATGAACCCTGCCATAATCCTGCTGTCGCTATCTATCTGGGGCACGCTTCTCGGCTTCATGGGACTTATTATCGCTCTCCCCATGACGAGCCTGCTCCTCTCCTATTATAATACGTATATCGTGCAGCGATATGACCGACATAATTAAACCATAAACCATCCCCCATAACCCTTAACCCTTAACCCATAAACCATACCCCCCCACATGATCAATCTCCCTATCTCAACCAACCTTGACATTTCGTCGCAAGAGACCGTCGACCAACTCGAGACGGCAGTATATACCGAAATCAACGACGATCACAATGCCACCAAATCTTCCGATGTGGAGGATCATACCAACGGGCTCATCGGCGACCTCGCTTGGATTCTGCTCCTTGCCGCCATCGTGACCCTCCTTTTCAAGAAACTGAAGCAGCCTGTAGTGCTCGGCTACATTCTTGCCGGGTTCCTCGCAAGCCCTAAGTTTGAGTATCTGCCCTCAATCTCCAATCTTGACAACATCGAGTTCTGGGCGGACCTCGGCATCGTCGTGCTGATGTTCACCCTCGGTCTGGAGTTCAGTTTCAAGAAACTGATGAACGCCGGATCATCGGCGATAATCACCGCACTGATCATCATCACCGGCATGACATTTGCCGGATTCGGTGTCGGCAAGATTCTACAGTTGAACTATATCAACTGCATATTCCTCGGAGGCATGATATCCATGTCGAGCACGACGATAATCCTGAAGACGCTCACCGACCTCGGCATGAGGCAGAAGAAATTCGCGTCGCTCGTCCTTGCCGTCCTGATAATCGAAGACTTATTCGCCGTTCTCATGCTCGTGCTTCTGTCGTCGCTCGCCATGGGCAACATCGAAGGGACCGAGCTGCTGTTCTCTATCGGCAAACTGATCTTCTTCCTCATCATCTGGTGTGTGGTCGGCATATATGTTCTTCCCTCCTTCCTATCCAAGATAAAGAATTTCCTCAACGATGAGACTCTGCTCGTAGTGGCGATGGGACTATGCTTCTCCATGGCGATATTCTCGGTGGTATGCGGATTCTCCCTTGAGCTGGGTGCATTCGTGATGGGCTCCATACTTGCCGGCACGATGGTGGCGGAGAGGATGGAGAGAGTGGTGCTCCCGGTGAAAGACCTCTTCGGTGCAGTCTTCTTCATATCGGTGGGAATGATGGTGGATCCCTCGGTGCTCGTGTCCTATTGGAGTGAGATTCTTATCCTGGCAGTGGTGGTGATCTGCGGCATGATATTCTTCGGCACCCTCGGTATGCTCGTCACGGGGCAATCGCTCAGAGTGGCGATAGAGAGCGGCTTCACTCTGACGCAGGTAGGCGAGTTCTCCTTCATCATAGCATCGCTCGGCATGAGCCTCGGTGTGCTGGAGCCTTCCCTCTACCCCATCATCGTGGCGGTGTCGGTCATCACCATCTTCACCACCCCCTATTTCGTGAAGCTCTCGCAGCCTGCCTACGGATTCGTGGAGAAGCACCTTCCCGAGAAACTCAGTTTCCTCATCGACAGATATTCAAAGCAAGTGACCGACTCGAGCGAGACAAAACGGCTCTGGAAGGAGATACTGAGCCGCTACGTATGGCGCATACTCCTCTACTCCGTGGTGCTTCTCGCCATAATCCTCGTGTCGAGGCAATTCCTCTTCCCGCTCACCCATCAGTACATGGGGGCATGGTGGCGGATTATAGCCACTGCCATCACGTTCGCCTGTATGCTTCCATTCCTGTTTGCCCTATCGTTCAGTTCCACAAAACCGGATGAGAAGATGCAGCTCCATGCCTCGGCAAGTTTCTACGACGTGCCTCTCGTCGCCATGAAGATCATACGCTATCTGATCACTCTCTTCTTCATAGTCTATATGATATCAATCGCCTACAACTCAATGATAGCATGGATTGTCGGGGTGGTATGCTTCGCCTTGATATTGATCTTCGCATCGTCGAAGCTAATGGTGAGATATGGCAACATCGAGAAGAAATTCATCGACAACCTCAACATACGGGAGAACACCCGACTTGGCATCAACAATAATCTTGTGAGCGACCTGCATCAGGCATACATACAGGTGGGTGCATATTGCCCCTTTGTCGGCGACAGGCTGAAGGATTCCGGTCTGCGTGATGACTACGGCATCAGCGTCTCAAGCATACAGCGCGGCGACCGCATGATGCCCCTACCCTCCATCGACGCCAGGATATTCCCCGGCGACATACTCGGAGTGATCGGCACCGACGAACAGATAAAAAAGCTTAACGACGATATCGAACGTGATCAGGCGGCATTCATGGCAGTGGAGACCACTCAGCCGGAAATTGCCCTGCGCAGCATACTCCTCTCAGCCTCCTCGCCGATCATCAACATACCTCTCGGACAGACCAACCTACGCACCGACTACTACAGCATGATCGTGAAAGTGCAACGCGGTGAAGATGAATTTGAGCAACCCGGTCCCTCCACCGTGCTGCGCGAAGGCGATATCGTCTGGGTAGTTGGCGATGCCTCCCGCATCGACGCAATGAAATAGCGCGGAAAGCCCCTTGAATAGCCCTAAGCTAAAACCGAGGAGGCAGAAAGAAATCAAATTCTTCCTGCCTCCTTGCTTTTTTAATAAGATGGAGCGTTGCTCTCTGCGGATCAGAACGGCAATCCGGTGCCGATGAAGCCCACAGTAACGCTGTCGTCGAAATCCGCCGGAGTCGGAGCCTGTATTGGCTGGTAAAGCCGACGGCTCAGATTCTCGGATATCGTCTCCTGCGAAGGAGCGAACCACAACCCCTCCCATTTCCAATACCACGTGCCCGAATTGTCATAGCCCGACCATTCTGTCTCGACCCCCGGCAACTGAAGCACATTACTGAACTTATCCCCTATGCCGAACATGCCGCGCGGTGCCTTCACCTGCGCCACTGTGTCGATAAGGTTGATGACATCGATCTTCCCTTCGCCGAAATCGTATGCGATGAAACGCTCTCCCTCTGCCCCCTTGAAGACGATTGTCACCGCATCAGGCGATGCTCCGTTCTCCTTCGCCGTGTAGAGACCCTCTATGGCGTCAGGCACGTCGTTGACCGACTCTCCTATAAATATCCCGCCGATACTGTCTTTCGTCAGGACCGGACGAGGCTCAGCCGGAATCGAATCGACAAGCGATGCCGTCTCCTCTATGCTGTCGCTATCTGCGCTACCCTTCCCTTGACTGCCTGAACATGACACAAGCAAGAAGGCTCCGAATGCATAAAATAATCCTGTTTTCATTTCTATTGAATATTTTCATTAAACGACTATTCCTCATCTGTGGGCTACATTCTCACTCTCCAAACTGTGCGGGATAGACAAGCACTATGTTATGCTGAGAGAAATTGCGTCCCAAGAACGACGGCAGGCTCTCCATATCTCCGGAATAGGAGATCGACCCTTTCCTCGCCCCGACTATCATAAACAGGTCTTCCACCTCAATATCGGCGGAAAACACGATGAAATCGTCCCAACTCTGAAGCTCCCGGTATTCATGACGGATCTCGAAATGCTCCTCCTCAAGCACGTTGCGGATGAAGGAGGCTGTCACCGGATATGCCATGAATATAACCTTGCAAGCCATCTGCCCCGCAAGATTACCGATACGCTCAACCCACGTCTGAAACCCTGTCTCATATTCCGCCTTATCGGGCACGAGCACCATGATGCGGTTGAGCGTCATCACCGGCGCGTAGCACCGGCTTATGAAGATCATGCGGTGCATCGACTGGAGCAGCTGCTCGATCATGCTTCCGAAGAAACTGTCTACCACGTTCGATTTCCTGTGGAGTCCGATCATCACGTCGCTCGCTCGGTTCTGCTTCGCCTCATTGGTGACGCCTGCCACCACATTGACATCATAACGCTCTATATCCTTCACCTCGATATCCACCGACTGCGCCGCCGCCACTGCCGAACGCAACGCGCTGCGCCCCATCTCAAGGGTGCGCGTATCGTCGGAGTTCCTCACGAACAACGCCGTCACCGGATTCTGATTCGCAGGATTACGCATCAGCAGAGCCATCCTCATGAGACCCTCCGCAGTCACCGGATTCGCCACAGCCACAAGCTGACGGGCATATTCCCCCGGCACGCGTTCACCCTCGGCATTTAGCTCCGCCTCCGTGCGCTCTATCCTGAGACGCTTGGAAGCATTCTGCGTGGTGACGGTCGACACAAGGCAACACACAAGAATCATGAGCACCGCGCCGTTCATCATGTCTTCCGTAAGCAGACCGTGCTGGAAACCTATCATGGTTGCGGCTATCGTAGCCGCTGCCTTGCCGGATGTGAGTCCGAACATTATCTTGCGGTCAGTACGTCCAAGCCTGAATATCTTCGCGCCAACGTATGCGGAGAGCCATTTAGACGCCATCGCCACGACTACCATGTTCAACGCCACCCATCCCACGTAAAGGCTCTGGAAGATGACGTGGACGTTGATAAGCATTCCCACTCCTATCAGGAAATAGGGGATGAATATGGCATTACCCACAAATTTTATACGCCCCATAAGTCCGGATCGTGCCGGAATGAAACGGTTGAGCACAAGTCCGGCATAGAACGCTCCGAGAATTGCCTCCAGCCCGATAAGCTGTGCCACACCCGACGCTATGAACACCATCGCCAGGACATAGATGTATTGGCTAACCTCATCACTGAATTTCCGGAAGAACCATTTAGTGATAATCTTGGAGATCATCCCTACCCCTGTCGCATAGACAATCATCAGCACGAAAAGCACCATAAACCGGCGTATGCTGAAGCCGTCTGACGCACTGTCGACAACTCCGGCAAGCGTCACGAGCGACAGAAGCACCGCTACAATCGTGGCACACACCGCTATCACTGCCGGACGGGCATTCTGAAGCCCGAACTTGCTTACGATCGGATAAGAGATCAGAGTGTGTGAAGCATACATCGACGAGATCAGCACGCACGTAGCCCACGATGCCCCGAATGCCACGCGAGAGCCCACGATGCCTATACCCATAGGGATGGCAAACGTCAGAATACCGAAAATAATGCCATGTTTCAGATTCTTCTTAAGATGAAACATATCGATCTCCACCGCCGCCAGAAACATAAGGTAGAGTATGCCCACTTGTCCGAATATCTCGAAACTCGAATCCCTCATGAGCAGATCCAGCCCGTAGGGACCCACCACCACCCCCGACAATATCAGTCCGACTATCTGAGGGATTCCAAGACGACGGAACACTATCGGACACAGCAGTATGATGAGCAGCACCAGAAGGAATATAGGCACCGGCTGCGTGAGCGGAAACGAGAACATGGAGAGCAACGTGGTCATAGGCGGAATGTTTGTATGGCATTATGGTCTGTAGCCCGCTCCACCTCCTCACTCGTCAATCCGAGCGTATCCGCCACCCTACAGCATATATAAGGGAGATACGCGCTCTCATTTCGCTTGCCACGGTTGGGCACCGGAGCAAGATAAGGGGAATCCGTCTCAAGCAGCAGCCTGTCGAGACCGATCTCTTGAAGCGATGTGCGCAGAGGCTCGGCATTCTTGAAGGTGACTACCCCGTTTATGCCGAACATCGGGTCGCACACCTCACGGATACGCTCCACGTCTTCCGGTGCACCTGTGAAACTATGAAACACCAACCGCACTTTCGGAGCCCCCTCCGCTATCACCTCCAGAGTCTCCGGAAGTGCCTCCCGGCAATGGATGATCACCGGAAGATCCAGACGGTCGGCTATCCTCAAATGCTCACGGAATGCCTCTTTCTGAAGATGGGCGTAGGTCTTGTCCCAATAAAGGTCGATACCCACCTCCCCCACAGCCACAAAGCCGCCGGCATCAAGCATCGTCTCCATTTCGCCGACGTGCTGACGCCAGTCGTCCCTGACCTCCGTGGGATGCAATCCCATAGCCACGGAGGTCACGTCGGGAAGAGCATGATGCAGACGCATCATGCTCCCGATTGTGGTGGTGTCTACATTCGGCATAATCAGATGCGACACTCCGGCTTCAACCGCACGCGAAACCACATTCTCTCCACCCTCAGGAAATGAGTCAAGATATAGATGTGTGTGCGTGTCGATCATTTCTTTCGTCCTATCAGTTTCTCCGCAAGTTTTCTGAATGCCTCCTTCTTCTCCTCGTCAAGCGACGTGGCGTTGAGAGCCTTCAGTGCCTTCGAGGAATAATGCCCCACTGCCTTCTTGCATTTCTCGTCGATGCCCAACTTCTCGTAAAGGCGTGTCACAGCCTTTATCCTCATCTCTCCGGCGGGGATGTTGAAAGCGGCACGTAGCGCATCCGCCGTCTGTCCACCCTCGGCAAGAGCCGCCACGTAGAGATACGTCTTCTTGCCGTTGAGGATATCGCCGCCGATGGGCTTGCCGAACGTGGCGGAATCGCCAAACGTGTCGAGCCAGTCATCCTGTATCTGGAACGCCACGCCCATCATCTTGCCATATTCATACATCAGGTCAGCATCCTTATCACTCGCATCGCCGATTATTGCCCCTATCTTCACCGACGCGCCGAGAAGAGAACTCGTCTTCCCCTCGATCATCTCCAGGTAGTCATTCACTGCTATACTCTCAGCCGTCTCGAAATCCATATCCATGCGCTGACCCTCATATACGCGGAGCGCCATATCGTTGAACGTGTCGAGCACACGGCGAAGCTTGGCATCATCCACCGTTGCCACATATTTCGTGGCAAGAGTCAGCATCGTGTCGCCTGAAAGGATAGCCGTGTTCTCATCATATTTCTTATGCACCGTCGGGCGCCCGCGACGCAGGTCGGAATTATCCATCACGTCATCATGGAGAAGCGTGAAATTATGAAACGTCTCTATGCCGACTGCCGGAGTCATTGCCGACAAAGCGTTGCCGCCGAATGCATCCGCGCCCATAAGCACAAGCACCGGGCGGATGCGCTTACCCCCTGCCGACAGTCCATATTCTATAGGTTCGTAAAGAGAAGAAAGTTTACCCCCCGGCAAGCCGAGGGAACGTATCGCCAGCTCAACGTCTGACGAATATTCTGCAATCGTTTTCATTATTTAATACTTTATGAATGTATTGTACACTTCTTCGGGTAGATCCTTCCCCTTGTCAAGCTCAAGCACCGTATGGAATCCCTTTATGAAACGGCGATACGTGGCGGAATCATCCGCACACGCATTCCTGAACTCCGCTATCTCCTCCCTGATCTGACTCACCGACATACTGTCTTCCCGGATATGCGCCACATACTCCAGCCCCAACTGATAGCCCATGCGCTGCGGATCCGACTTCCCTGCCATGAAATATATCCTCATCTTGTCGGGTAAGGGGAGATTTGAGGAATAGCTGTCGATCTCCTCACTGAAGATACGCATGCACGAGTCGTTGTAATGCTCGTAGGCATACGCGGCAGCTATCGCGAAAGTGTCGAGCCTCACATCCGGCAACTTCCCCAAAGAGGCGTCGCATATAAAACGCGCCACCGAATCTGGCGAACTCACCTTCATGACATACGCCACCTTCGAGGCATCGTCAAGCTTATTGAAACCATCCGGCAGCTCCCCGGACACACTCTCCTTCTTACCCCCGCACGCGCTCAACATGAGAAACAACGCCGAGGCTACTGTAGCAAGTGGAATAATCTCGTTTTTCATCTGTTTGGCATCATTTAATGTCGGCAGGACATCATCCACTGTTTATCAGGCAGAAAGCTCTATTCAGGCATTCTTCGGAAGATAATGTCGGTCGAAAATTTTCACAAAATTACAAAAAAAACGCCGAAAGTTATTGCTATTTGAAATAAAAGCATTAACTTCGCAGTGTGAAAAGCAAATTTTCATGATCATTGTTTGTTTTGGAGTGATGCTCGAGTGGCTGAAGAGGCACGCCTGGAAAGCGTGTATACGCCAAAAGCGTATCCCGAGTTCGAATCTCGGTCACTCCGCAAAGGGAGCAGAAATCTGCTCCCTTTTTCTATACCCATACTCAAACTGAATTGCCTACGCAGTCAATACATCACCGCCCGTTCAAGACACTGACGAACGTAAGAATTAAGCGACAAGCCATATTTTGCTGCATTCATTGCTATACGCTGGTGCATTTCCGGAGAAACGCGTACATTGAAAGTTCCGCTGTAGCCTTTACTGGGCTTAATCCCCTCAGATTCGCAATAGGCAAGATAGCTGTCTATCCCGGCTTCAAAATCCGCTTTCAATTCTTCAAGCGTAAAGCCTTCGTACAATATGGTTTCCTTTGTCAATCCGAGAACCTTACCCACCAGGCAATCATCCTCCTTACTATATTCCACGCTACCTTTGTAGCCTTTATATTCAAGATAGTCCATATTTTTTGAAAATTTAGAGATTATCGTGTTCTTTTAAATGCGACATTATACTCCTCATTGTCCCCATTTTCATTATACTACCGGGATGCGGCTTATGAAAATCAAGGAATATGCCTTGACCACGTACAAAACGCACACGTGATCCTGAAGTCGCCCCCTTATTATATTCGGTATATCCAAATATCTTAAGCAGCCGCACCACCTCCTCATAAGTAAAATCTTTAGGAAGTCGTTTGAATCTTTCAATGAGTTTATCTTTTGTGCCCATAATCTTATGGGCATTTGTAACTATTTTTAGTTACATTTAATTATGCAAATCTAATACATTTTATCAAAACTACATAATTTCCAAATACAAATTTCTCAAAAATCACTTCTTTACCCCATACGCATTAACATGAAAGCCCCTCCGTCATTTTCGTGACGGAGGGGCTTCCTTTTAGATTATCGATGATATTTGATTATAACCGATCTTTCGGATCTTACGACATGACCGCACTATCACTTGAGCTGCGACCTGTCGATACCGGGATTCGCATCATAAATTATTTATGACTCCCATCATAATGATAGTGCCTGTGGTGGAATTTTCGATCGCATACATAAAAGGTCGGTCAAAACGCAACACCACTTTTTCCAAAAACTCACCTCCGGTAGATGTGGCAAATCCGGTTGTTGTGACTGCCGCCGCTTTCGCACCCTCTTCATCTATGGAGGTATAAGTCTGTTGATTGATCGCTAATGGCATGTCGCCATAAAGTCCAAGTTTATCCAAACCACATGTCGTCGGCAAACCAAGTTTATGGAAAATATCAGACACTTCAAAAGAGTTATCCGCCCTAAATTTCGGCAACGCCAGCTCCACATTAGCTTTTTCCCAACTCAAATTATCAATCTTTGCATACGAAAGCCTTGACACGAGATCCGACACCTTAACCCCCTCTTCGGGCAAATAGAGACGCATCCTGTTATTTCCCATCGGCAGTTCCACTGCTGTGAAGTCATCATCTTTGCTGACTGCAAGAGTCCCGGTCATGTGCATCATACTGACCTTCGTTTCCCGATCCCTACCATAAAAAGGCTGGACATCAGTCAGATCCTTATTGAATTTCTTATCCCATTTACCATTGAAATACAACGCATTGATTAAAGAAATCACTGTATTCTCAGGAAATACGAAATCTACTTCCGGTATTAATCCATTAGTCTTCTCGTCACACCATTTATTTATGCGTTCGATCTCCTGCTCCTTTGAAAAATCAATTGAATATACATCTGCATAATAAGTCTTTTTCATACTCTCTTTCCATGCCGCCAACGGGTCATAACCCTCAGCCACCCAACAGGAATTTGCAAGAAGCAGCTCTCCTCCATTCACGTCAGACGGAAGATAGCGCATCAACTGATTGCATGTCGTGTTGAGAACTGAAAGAGATGGTTTCCCTAATACTCTCATTATAGCATCCTCCATCTCCTGATCTGCACTATTGGCAAGCATTGCTACACACAGGGAGGCACTCAACGGTGAGACTACCACGTTATCACTCTCTGAAAACTCTGAGACAGCAGCGTCAAAAAAAGACACACCGAACTCATTCAGCGAGTGATTTGCTACACCTTCTGTCTCCGAAAACGAAATCTTCTCCACAATGGGAATACCATTAACCTCTTTAACAGCAACGTCATTATCACAAGCTCCAAATAACAAGAGCACGGCAAAACCGATCAAATAACTTTTCCTTTTCATAATTAATATACTCCATTTAAAATAATTTAATTCAAACTAAATATTGAATAACAGGATCTTATGATATGGCAAAAATAATATAAAGCTATCTGATAATCAGATAGCTTTAAACGGATTCCGACTGCATGGATATTCAAAAATATACATGCAGCCGGAATCTAAATATTATTCATAAGGAATGAAATAGCTGGGATTCTCATACGACACGCAACTTTTTTCATTTACCATCCAGGCTATACGGAAGAATGCCGAACCATCTTCATAGAGACCGTTCTCATATCCCGTAACGTCTGTCACGAAACTTGCATTCCCTTGCCAGTACCCGATATCCTGAACCCACAAATCGGGAGTGGTTCCATTTTGCAACTTAACCTTCCATGGAGTATGAGTAGCAGGAATGCGGAAAAGTGTGTACACGCCATCCTCATCTTGACCTTGCTTGTTGAGAAGCTGCATCTTCATGCTGTAGCCCTCGCCAAAAGCATCCTTGATTCGGTAAAGAGACGGATCCGTTGTGCAAACCTCAAGAGCTGCTTCAGTGGATTTTGTCCCTATAAACGCCTGCTGAATATAGAACGTGCCGAGCTTCTTCTGCTCCCAGTCAAGACCAAGGAAGGTGGCGCTTCCGAGCGTCTTGCCACCATTGCCGACCGCTACTGCACAGATAGTGTTGGCACCATGAATGTCGATCAGGTTGATCTCAACATTCTCCGCTCCATTCACACTAATTTTCTGACCCGTGGATATCACCTTGTCGATGAATGCCGCCTCATTTTTCTCAACCTCCGCATCTACCTCTGTAGTCAGCTGATACATGTAGTAGACATCGGTAGTGGCACTGTTGGTTGCAAACCTTACAGTCACGTCATTATCCGGATTCAACGCCGGATCTGTCGGAGCGTAAGTATATACTGTCACCACCGGCTCCTTGTCCGTTCCGGGCATAGTGCCCTCATCCGCACTACATGCCCAGAGACCGAGCATCGGAAGGAAGGCTATGGCATAAATATATTTTTTCATTAGATTCTTAATGTTTAGATGTTAATATTACCAGATATGCACAGGTGAGTCTGCTGTCGGTGCGATAGGCGTCGGGTTGTTGATGATGCCGCCGTTGTAGTTAGACTCGGTCTGGATGATACAGAATGTCATCCAATCCGCAGGCTTGTTGGTATTCCAGCGGTAGCCCTCCACGTGGTTTGTGCCTTCGTAATTTCTGATGATACCCTTCTGCAGACGCTTGATATCGAATGTAGCGAAACCCTCGCCCCAGAACTCGACACGGCGCTGCCACCAGATCTCGTTGCGGAACGCAGGTGTAGAGGTATTGTTGTATGCCTCATTGTGTGTGCCATAGACATATTCCGGGTCGCGAGTCTTGGCAAAATCAGTAAGGATCTGAATGCCGCGTCCCTCACTCTGCATCCCGGCAGCCTCAGCCTCGATGAGCACCATCTCCTCTACGCGCATCATAGGAAGATCCACGCAATAACCCACCTGGTTGTTCTCATGGTTGCCGTTGGCAGAACGGAACTTCAACGGCATTCCCCCAAACTGATTCTGACACAGACCGGTGCCATAGACGTTTTCCGGCACATCTGAATATGCCGACAATGCCTCGATTATGGCATCCTTATCAGCCTCCGGATCAAGCTCATCAAGAGCAAAATCCACATAGCATTTCTTTCTTGCATCTGTCGCCGGGATAGTCTCATAGAGATGACGGTCAATCAGGTTGGCACCGCCATAACTATTGTAATAACCCAGTCCTGTAGAACCTGACGGGAACTCACATATCATCCAGGTTCCCCAAGAGGAGTCGCCGTCGTTATAAGTGATACACGGGTCATCACTCTTGAAGCCACAAGTCAACATCCATGAATTTGTGAAATTGGCGTCGTTGAAGCCATGCACGCGGTCAGTATACTGCTCTGCCGTCATAATCGAATAACCCTGCTGCGCGAGCTTGGCATATTTCTCAGCATTAGCCCAATCCTCCATCAGAAGATAGGTGCGCGCTTTCAGACCATACACCACCGACACGTCGGGAGTGGTCTTGTCAGGACGCGTATAGTTGGCGAGCTGAGTCTCGGCAATGTCAAGATTCTCCAGAATATATTTAAACATCACCTCGTTTGTCACGCGGGGATTGTTGGTAGCTTCCGAAAGGGGAAGGTTCTCCGGAATGATAGGCACTGTCAATGCCTCCTTGTTGGCTGCATACGTCTCCTGGGCATACATCTGCGCGAGCTCAAGATAGAACATTCCTCTCAAGCAATGGGCAATACCTGCACCGGCGATTTTCTGCTCATCGGGATTTTCACCCGCAAGTTTCAAGACAGTGTTGCAGGAATAGATCTCCGAGTAGTAGAACGTCCAGGGTTGCTGGCAATTGAGGTAGATAGGAGCCAGACCTACACCACACTGATACCAGTTGTTGAACCAGTTATTGTTGACAGCCACGATATCCTGACCCATGACATCGCGGATCAGATAGAATCCTGTATAGCCGAAGTCATTAGGCTGCTGATAACTGGAACCGGTGAACGTGAATTTGCCGGATATTGCCGAAGTGATGGAAGCCACAAAGTTTTCGTATGCTCCCGGGGCCTCGGCTGCCTGATTTGATGTGACGGATCCTCCTTGAGGCTCAAACTCCTGCATACAAGAGGTAGGAAGCACAAGAAGCGACAACCCCGTCATATATAATGCTATTTTTTTCATTGTAATTTGTTTCTAATTATAAAACCGTTTATTAGAAAGTAACCTCAACACCACCCGAGATGGAACGCATCGGGGAGTATGTGCCGATAGATGTGTTGCCCGAGAAGGAATAACGCGGATCAAGACCCTTGCGAGCCGACCAGAAACAGAGGTTCTCACCGGCGCAGTAGATGCGCAGCTTCTCTATCTCATTCCAGAATTTCGGGAAAGTGAATCCTACAGTGAATGATTGGAAGTTGAGATAACCGGCATTGGTGAGATATCTGTCGCATGCCTGGTTGCCGTTGGTATCGCCCACCTGCCAGCGCGGTATGTTGGAGGAGGTGTTGTTCGGGCTCCACGACTTGATATAATCCTTGTGGATATTGCCGCCGGCGCCTGTGCCGTCAAGGCTCGTGTTCGGGCCCATAAGAGAAGCGTAGCGGGAATCATATACCTTGCCACCGATCTGATAATCGAATGTAGCGGTGATGTCAAACCATTTTACGCGTACTGTTGTGCTGAAACCACCATATACCGTAGGCAGAGTCGATCCGCAAAGATAACGTGAAGCCTCACCGGAATTAGTGGTCACATAATCCATAGATTTCACAGTGCCCGGTTTTGACGTTGTCATCTGTCCGCCCTCCTGGATAAGGTTCGGATCATAGTAATAGAGGGATTCGCCCTGCTCGTTAAGTCCGGCAAATGCAAGAGTCATATACTCATACATGTTGCCACCCTCGGTATACCAGTAAGGCGACTCATAGAAACCGCCGTTGACTTTCGTCTTATCAGCCGGGAGACTTACGATCTTGGATTTGTTGTGAGAAAGGTTGGCAGAGAGCAACCATTCGTAATCCGCAGTCTTGATCGGGGAGCCTGACAGCGTCAGTTCCACGCCGGTGTTGCGTATCGTGCCCATGTTGCCGTAATAGCCGCGTGCGCCCGTAGATTCCGGCACTGAGAGCCAGAAGAGAAGGTTGCTCGTGCTCTTGTTGTAGAAGTCGATTGATCCGTTCAAACGGTTATCAAAGAGTCCGAACTCAAGACCCACGTTGAGGTTGGTCGTTGTCTCCCAGGTCAGATCAGGATTTCCGAATCCTTTGTTGAACACCGGCGACATCTGTGTCGGGCTCGCGATCTGGAGATTATACATATCGATCCAGGCATAGCTGCTGCTGATGTTGTCGTTACCCTGCTGTCCGATAGAGAATTTGAGCTTCAGATAATCAAGCCAGCTCTTGGTGGAGTCCATGAAGCTCTCCTTGTTGATCACCCAGGCTGCGCCGACGCTCCAGAAGTTACCCCAACGATGTGCTTTCGCGAAACGTGAGGAGGCATCGCGACGATATGATGCCGATGCATAATACTTCTCAAGGTAATTATACTGCAGGCTACCAAACCATCCCTCCACGTTGTAGCGGCTCTTGTTGGAGGTGGTGTTGATCTGACGGTTGGCAAAAGCGGCAAGCTCAAGGATCGTCGGAGAGAAACCGCCCTCGGCGTAACCGTAGAGATACTGCTGGTCAGAACGGTAATACTCATGACCTGCAAGCACGTTGAGATAATGGTCGCCCATCTGCTTGTAGAATGTGAGGGTCTGGGTGTTGTTCGTGCGGATAGTATTGGTATTATCTTTGGCAAGTTTGCCCTTCACGTTGGAGTTCAGAGGGTTGTTCATGTTGCCGTAATACGTATACTGGGTCAAGCCCCATGTCACATTGCTGACCACGTCGAGTTTCAGGTAATCCGTAAACTGGAATGTGGCGTTAAACGTAGCGTTCAGCTGATTACCTACGGTACGCGCCTGATCGAGTGCCTGCGCTCCGACTGCATTACCCGGGGCACTGAACGGACGGGATTTAGCATAATAGTTTGACACACCGAAATCGTAAGTGTTGTTGCCAAACTCATCCTTTATGATGTAAGGATTGCCGGCGTCGTCATAAGAACGCACGTAAAGAGGATATATCGGGGCAATGCTCGAAGTGAAATACAGGACGTTGCCTGCGCCAAGGTTTGAAGAGCTCAAATCAGAGTTGCCTACGGTGGCACTATGTGTATAGCCGATGTTGGCACCGACCTTCAACCACTTCTTCGCCTGATAATCCGCACGGATACGTCCGGAAAAGCGGTCGAAGCTTGAAGGCTTCAGGATACCCTCATCACCCAGATAGTTGAGGCTCGCATAGAAGCTGGCGCGCTCTGTGCCGCCGTTGATGCTGAGGTTGTATTCCTGACGGAAACCTGTGCGGTAAGCCTCGTCGTTATAATTATCGGGAGTAAGGAAACGACGCTGACCGTTGAACTCATACATACGGCCCAAGGTTGCCTTGGGATTCATCTTGCCGTCCATGCCGATAAGGTTTTCCCCCTCGGGAACGGTAAACACGTTATATACAAGATGGTTGAGCAACTGAGCGTTTGAAGCGGCATTTGCTTGAGCGGCGCTCATGCCCTGACGATAGAAGTTGTAGTTATACAACTCTGCGAAATATGCCTCATAATATTCTCCCGGATCCGTGATATAGTCGTAATCCTGGACTGCACGCGTATTGCCACCCCATTTAGCATTGACATTGATCTCTGCTTCTCGGTTCGCGCCCTTCTTTGTTGTGATGATTATCACGCCTGATGCACCACGTGCTCCATAAAGAGCGGCAGATGCTGCATCCTTAAGCACAGATATGGATGCTATATCATTCTGTGATATGTTGCTGAGGTTGGCGCTGTAAGGAGCACCGTCGACAATCACGAGCGGCTCAGTTCCGGAATAGAGTGAGTTGATACCGCGGATCGACATGCTTCCCTGTGAGGAACCCGGAGCGCCAGTGGTGGAACGCATCTGCAGGCCGGGGACACTTCCGACAAGCGCATCAGCCACGTTGGTAGTGGTATGCTTCTGAATATCTGACGCATTGACCACTGCTGCAGATCCTGTAAACGCCTCCTTGGTAGTTGTGCCGAATGCCACTACCATCAAATCATTAAGCGTGGATGCCGAAGTATTCAGCTTTACAGTCATATTGTCGGTAAGAGGAACTGTGACAGCCTGATATCCGACGTATGATATGGTCACGTCATGCACTTTCAATGGAACCGTGATGTTAAACCTTCCATCAATGTCTGTAGCTGTGCCCTGACCTCCGCCAACAGGCATGACAGTGGCACCAATCAGAGGCTCGTTTGTCTCCGCATCAAGCACGGTGCCATGATACGTGCGAGTCTGTGCAGAAAGCCCTAAGCCCGCAAATATCACTGTCATCAAGATTAAAAACAATTTTCTCATACGTAATAATTTTGAGATGAAGTTTATATGTTGTTTTGATGTATTCAATAGGTGAAATATTCTTACCGTGTCTCTGCTCTTATTTTGTCGACAGGTAGATGGTAGGTAATCAGCATGAATGTTTAATCCTGTTCGATTACAATTTCTCTCTTGAAAGTGGTGTATCGGGAATGAGATTTACATTCATTTTGCAAATTTAGACAAAATTTTTAATTATACATTAAAAATGTTTAAAAAAATTGCAATAATCGCATTTTTTTCAGATTAATGATTTAGTGTCATAATTACACTAATTGCTTGCAATAACCTTTGAGGTGTCCACGCAGACGTCAAGTTTATTTCATTTTGATATCTATATGTCGATGATTTGTATAAAAACATAGGGACGACCAATCACTTTGTAAAATAAGCTATACTTGGGATTGATGATTACTCCATCTTCGGGCTTCCGTATTTCATTCAAAATCTTAGACATTTTATAGTATAGTTTTAATATGGTCGGTTACTTGTCAGATAAGAATTATTCTCAATATGGTGAGAATTTGACGCTTGTATTGCGTTAATCATTGCAATCCCGTAGTTTTTTTGACCTGTCGCTGTCACGAAGTACTCTTTAAGTACATTTCAGTTGTAGATGGTAAATAATCTAAAAAAATTTCAATTATCTATGACAGTATTACAGCGAAGAACAAAACAAAATCCCAAGCTCTGTCTTTTACAATTGAAAGATGGCAGGGCAAGTCTATATCTGGAATATTACCTCGGACGTTCCGAGACGGCAGTCCTTGATGAAGACGGAAGGCAGGTGGTATATGCCACCGGGGTCATGAAAGGGAAACCGAAATTCCATATAAAGCATATAAGAAGAAAGGAGAGGCTCAACCTGTACATACGCACTCATCCGCGCAGCTCTCAGGATAGGATGCATAATAAGGATACGCTTGCACTTGCCGAAAAGATACGCTTTGAACGCGAGCAGCAATTCCTGGAAGATAGGGAGGGATACCGGCTGAAAAGGGATAAGGAAACTAATTTCATATCTTATTTCAAGGGTAAATGTGAGTCGGAACGATTCTCTTATAATGTACGCAAGTCTGTGACCCAGACCTATAACCGTTTCATCCGTTTTCTCAAAGAGTCTCCGCGCTACAATATGTATGATGAATATTTGCCAATGGAGACACTGACTTCTCACCTTGTACTCGGATTCTCAGAGTTTCTGCGTGCCAACGGTAAAGGGGGCGGTCCCAACAAGATGTATCATCATTTCAAGCGTATTGTGCTTGATGCGATGGAGGATAATCTATTGCGTTCAAATCCTTGCAGGGGTATAGCCATCAGATACGACAGCAGGCAACTCATGAAGGAGATACTGTCTCCCGAAGAGATAAGGTGCCTCATTGCCACCCGATATGAGGGGGAGCATCGTGAGGTGCAACGCGCATTTGTGTTCAGTCTGTTCACGGGAGTCAGATGGTGTGACGTCAAACTCATGTCATACGGTAATGTTGACTTTACGACGCGCACATTACGCTTCAATCAGAAGAAAGTGGAGGGACGAAGCGCACATAGCGCAGTGGTTTTCCCTCTCAGTGATGACCTCATCTCGCTTATCGGCACTCCGTCACTACCTGACAATCCGGATGAATTGATTTTCAATCTGCCAAACTATTCCACTTGCAACAAGCATCTCAAACGATGGATTAGCAAAGCCGGCATCCACAAATTAATCTCATGGCATTGTGCCCGACATTCTTTTGCCGTCAACGTGCTCGACAAAGGCGCGAATATCAAGACGGTCTCTACCCTTATGGGACATTGCAGCATCTCCACAACCGAGAAGTATCTTCATGTGCTCGATAAGCAGAAAATAGAGGCTGTCGGCAGTCTTGGGCCAATCGGTTTTGCGATGTAGACTTGACCGTCTCGTGTAATTGCCATACCGCTTTCCATGCATACATCGTACTCATTTAGTACACATCTCGCTTATCTGGCGCATACTATATGTTTGATTATAAGATAAATCTGAAGAATACATCAAAACAACATATAACTTCATCTCAAAATTATTACGTATGAGAAAATTGTTTTTAATCCTGATGACAGTGATATCATGCAGCCTGAGCCTTCTGGCGCAGACCCGCACGTATCACGGAACAGTGCTTGACGCGGCCAATAACGAACCGCTGATCGGAGCAACAATCTCACCAATCGGCGGAGGACAAGGCACTGCCGCAGACATTGATGGGAAATTTGTCCTGACCGTACCTTCAAAAGTGACCCAAGCAAAAATCACTTATGTCGGCTACAAGCATCAAGTTGTCACCCTTCAAAACAACATGACGATTTACCTTACATCCTCATCGGCGGATCTCGATGACCTTGTGGTGGTGGCATACGGCACTGCCAACAAGGAATCTCTGACCGGATCTGTTGCCGTTGTCGGCTCAAAAGAGATTGAAGATCGCCCCGTCACTTCTGTCACCTCTGCCCTTGAAGGAAATGCTCCCGGCGTACAGGTGACAAGTGCGACAACCCAACCCGGTCAGGCACCGTCTATCCGCGTGCGTGGATTCTCTTCTGTAAACGGCAACAATGATGCCCTAATTGTTGTTGATGGGTCTGAATATGTAGGTGATATCGCGGCTATCAATCCTCAGGACATTGAATCAATGTCTGTCCTTAAAGACGCCGCCTCCTGTGCCCTGTACGGCAACCGTGGAGCAAACGGCGTGGTCCTTATAACCACCAAGAAAGCAAAGAATTTAGGAAAAGTCGATGTGACTCTTCAAGTGCGTCAGGGCATGTATGAGAGGGCTCTCCCGATGTATGACCGAATGGATGCTAACGAATGGATGGAAACCACATTCAATGCTCAGGTGAATGGAAAAATCACAAATGAGAAAGTGAGCCGACAGGATGCAATCAACTTCTGGAGAGACAACTTCATCCCGACGTATGCAAAGCTCAATATTTATGATGCCGACGAGAAGAGCGTGTTTGACGCCAACGGAAAACTCGCGGCCTCCATCCTACCAGGATATACCGGCGAGGATATGGATTGGTGGAAAGGGGTGTCGCGCACCGGCTACCGTCAGGAATATTCCGTAAGCATGGCGGGCGCAACAGAGAAATTCAACGCTTTCGCATCTGCCGGATACCTGAAAGAGAACGGCTATGTGCTCCTCACTGACTACGAACGCTTCAGTGGTCGTGTAAACCTCAACGCCAACCCGGTAAAATTCCTCAAACTCGGTCTTAACCTGAGCGCAGCACAGCAGGAGATGCAGAGAAGTCCGGTGGATCCCGATGGACTCGGCTACACCAACAACCCCTTCTCCATGACTCAGAACAAGGCTCCGATTTATCCTTATTATCTGCATGATGAAAAAGGCAATGTGATGTATGACCCCGAGACCGGACTCCCAATCTGGAACCAGGAAAATTACAACACTGACGGCAACATTGTATGGAATATACGCGAAGACCGCAGAAACTACAGCGTCACCCAGCTTGACGCGTCAATGTTCGGCACAATCGTGCTCCCTTACGGATTTGACATAACCGTAAAGGGGACAATGTTCCGCGACAAGACAAATGAGATGCAATACAACAACAACAAGATCGGTTCGCAAGCCAACATCGGCTCCCTAAGCCATGGATTCTACCGCACGAAGACACACATGTTCCAGCAGATGCTGAACTGGTCGCACGATTACGGCGCACACCATGTTGACGTGCTCCTTGACCATGAGAACTATGCTTATTCCTACGAGGAGAACTATATCCGCAAAAGCGGTCAGCAGCTTGATGGACTTATCCACATGGGTAACTTTGCCGAAATGAAGGATATGACGGCCTACTACACCGAATATAAACTTGAGTCTTATCTCGGTCGCGCCCGCTACAACTACGAACAGAAATACTTCATCGAGGCCTCCATCAGACGAGACGGAACTTCTCGCTTTGATAAGGATAACCGTTGGGGCACTTTCTGGAGCACAGGCGCAAGCTGGGCAATCTCCAAAGAGAAGTTTATGCAAGACATAAATTGGATCAATTTCTTGAAACTACGCGCTGCATACGGCTCGGTAGGCAACGACGCCTCTGCCGGTCATTACGCTTCATGGGGTATCTATAACTTCGGTTGGGCGATCGGCGGCTCAATCAACAACCTTGTGCCCGCACAGCTCCCACCATCAAACCTCAGATGGGAATCCACAAAGACGTTTGACCTTGCCCTTGAAGGCTCTCTCTTCGACGACCGTTTCAACTTCTCTATCGGCTACTACAACAAACGCAATACCGACCTTCTCTTCTGGCGTTCTTCCGCTCCATCTTCAGGCAATCTGGGCAACACCGCCACAGCACCGATGACTCTCCAGAATATCGGCACCATGCAGAACATCGGCTGGGAGCTTGCTTTTGGCGTGGACATAATACGCAATCAGAATATCAAATGGACATTCAACGTCGATGCCTCATTCCTGAAAAACAAAATCATCAAGCTTCCCGACAATCAGGATATACCGGGCGACGCCCTATTCATTGGGAAGAGCCTGTATGAACAGTACACATACGAATGGGCCGGCATCGACCGCACAAACGGACGTTCGCTATACGTGATTGACCCTGAATCTCCCGATTTCTACTCCTATAATGACCAGAACCAGAAAATATACAATGGCAGTGAATACGCATCTCGTGTTCAGAACGCGGCTGCAAATGGAGCACTTGTGGAAATCGACGGGAAATATTATACGTACAACACCGCATACGCATCACGCAAGATCATCGGCACGTCTCTTCCGACCGTATATGGCTCATTCGGCACAAATGTGGCATGGAAAGGCATCAGCCTCGGAATGCTCTTCTCCTACAGCCTTGGCGGAAAGACTTACGACGGCAACTATGCGGGATTGACAGGCGTGGGATCCTCCGGAGCATCTGCCCTGCATAAGGATCTTCTGAATGCATGGAGCCAAAAACCCGATGGCATAGCCGACCACACTGTCGGAAGTTCCAACCTGACATACATCGGTGCCGACGGTCAGCCTGTTTCCACATCTGTTGAAAAGGTATTCATCGGAGCCGGCAATATAATTGACCCGAACGGCATACCGCAACTCAACACATCCTACAACTCTTACAGCAATAGTGCCAGCAGCAGATACATCGTCAACAATAACTACCTGATATTCAAAAATCTCAACCTCTCATACGATCTTCCCGACTCATGGGTAAGGACAATGAAGCTTCAGAATCTGAATATCGGAGTCTCTGTCGACAACGTATTTATCGCCACAAAACGAAAAGGTATAAATCCCCAGTATAACTTCTCCGGAGGTCAGGGACAATACTTCGTGCCTTCAAGAGTATATTCATTCCAGCTCACAGCTAAATTCTAAAAACGACAAAACATTACTGTTATGAACAGCAAATTTTATAAAGGGTTGGCGGCAGTTGCCATTGCAGCGGGATTCGCATCCTGTTCTGACGACTATCTGCAGACAGAACCCATCACAAGCATCTCCGACGCAACAGCCGTAGCCACAACGGAAGCTGCACAGATGACTGTATATGGCATCTCCCGTATCATGAACACCCAAAACGATCAGGGACGTTCGCACACCGGCGAGAACTCTTGCCTGCAATGGATCGGCGAAGGATTGGGTCCGGATAATGTATCCTTCATGAACATGAATGAGATGGGACGCTCGTGGAGCCGCTGGGAATCCCTAAATCTTCCGAGTTCATCCCTTTGCAAGACTATGTGGGGATACTGCTACATGATAATATCACGCGCAAACACGGTTCTTGCCACAATAGACGCCGCCGACGGCACTCAGGCGGAAAAAGACTGGATCAAGGCACAATGTCTCACGTTCAGGGCCCACGGCTATCTGCATGCGCTGCAGTGGTTCGGACCGCGTTGGGTCGACAGCAACAACGGCAATGCATACGCGGTGGTGCTCCGCACAGAGCCGGGTACAGGTCCCGCTCCCACCGGCACTATGAATGAAGTGCTGGACCTGATTTATTCCGACCTCGACGAGGCCCTGAAGCTATTCCAAAGCTCCGGAAAATCGCGCAAATACTGGTTTGAACCGGATATGGACATCGCTTACGGCACGTATGCCCGGGCTGCCCTCCTGAAAAACGACTGGAACAAGGCAAAAGAGATGGCTCACAATGCTCGTAAGGATTACCCTGTCATGACGAATGACGAGTATATGTCAGGACTGATCAATCCGACAAGCGACTATATGTGGACAAATCCCGACAACGATATCTATTATAGTGCTTTCGGATGCTGGTTCTCCTGCAACGGGTCATATCCGGCAAACTGGTCGCAGGGTCTTGCCATCAATATGGACCTGTATCGTCTCCTTGATGAGAGAGACATCCGCAGAAAATGTTTCTTCACGCCTGACAAAGCTGCCGAAATTGCCAAAATGGATGGATACGGGGATGTGGCTTCCCTTACTGAAGCCGATTTCTGGAATCCCAACAATGTGGTTGCCGGCACAATGGACTGTGCGGCAGGAGGTCTTGGCAACCTGGCGAAGGGATTCGTATGGTATGCCATGGCAAACAATCCGGTGAGCAACATCGTCACCAGCTATCCTTTCTGCCGTGTCATTGAAGGCGTAGCACAGACCACTCCCTCCGTGATGCAGCTCGGTGCTGCCGTCAAGATGTGGAGCATCGGTGTGAACGGCACTTACGGTGACTCTTATTTCCCTTGGATGCGTGCCACCGAGATGCTTCTCACCGAAGCCGAGGCAGCATATATGGCAGGTGATGAACCCACTGCAAAATCTGTAATCGAAGAATTGAACTCAATCCGTATACCCGGATATGAGGCTCCATCGGGTGATGCCCTTCTTGAAGATATCCGTCTGTCTCGACGTATAGAACTCTGGGGCGAGGGCCATTGCTGGACTGATTTCAAACGTTGGAATCTTCCGATGGAACGCCGGGTTTGGAAAGAGAACGACGTGACATCAGGAAACACGCCTGCCAACTTTGCAATCCGCCAGGAAACATCCGCATACAACGGATGGCGCCTCATGATCCCGCGTTCAGAATCCGATTTCAATCCTGCATTTGACAGGAGCCTCCTGAACTACAAGGATTAATCAATTAAGCGACAACAAATTAACCATTACGTCACTTTATACGGAAAAACATAACTTCACCGTATAACCGTATGAGGCTGTCTAACAAGTTTAGGCAGTCTCTTTTCGTATGTGATTGCAAAAAGACA
>NZ_SRYB01000022.1:0-87433 GCF_004793975.1 Lepagella muris | reverse complement strand
TAACGACTGCGGAGCCGTTCGATGAGCCGCTGCAAGTCGCGTGAGAAATGATGACCCGTCCAGACGCCGCTATTTGTCAGTATCACCCAACAATCACCTTGCGGATAACGCTCCACAAGCGCATGCGTCGAACTGAGCGTGCCGGTGCGTCGCCATCTCCCGTCGGGACTTATCTCACCCCACCCCCGGCTCATATTCTCCTTCTCGTCGTAGGAGGTCATCGTGCTGATGCTCTCATCGCTCAATATGTTCTTCACACCCGGCTCGCCATCGATAGCCGCAACCAGACGCGCAAGATCAGCCAGCCGATGCCACCCATCCTCCGGCACCCATGAGTCCGTTAACGTTGCTTCCACCATACACTCTCTCCACCATGTTGCCGCTACCGTTAAACTCCTCCACCAACTCATCTTCAAGTTGAACAGAATAGAAGCTTCATAATCCGACATTCCCCAACGTCGCCATTCCAAAAGCAAATCAACACAACTAGCATCAGCATGAGCCAACGCCTTTCCAATCACCTAGTAGAACCGATTCTTGTAAATTAGTCTGTCAAATTGCTCGGTATTTCTCATAGCTAGGATAAGCCAGCCATACCCTGACAATTTTGCCTGAGGACTCACCAACTGCCGATAGAAGCACTCCTTGTCATGCTCAACCGTCCACGCTGCCATATCAGCTACCACTGCTCCTAACATATAGTTATGCCCTATCTTACAGAAATTATATTGAAAAATATGCACTATAAACTGTCATTCTGATTCTGTCTGCATATCAAGTACTTTAATCTCACCTTCAAAATTAAACATAAAATTTCCTTCGTTTAAATCAATTCTCCCATAGGGACAACTAATGAATAGTTCCTCGTAAGCTTTAGAAATAAAATCAAAGAAAAATAATGCTCTTTCACGACGTATATTAATTTCATTGAGACTCAACATTTCAAATGGAGGAAGTTCATCATTGATATTACTGATATAGTCGTAAAGAAGCTGACGTGTTCTAAGTATTTTAGTATGCTCCTGTCTCTTATAGATATTCCATAAATCAGACCAAGTTATGTAATCATTAATACCTGATGGGAATAAGCTAAACCAAGCGTGGCGGAAATCTTTAAACGCTATGTTTAACCATAATTGCTTTTCAGACTTATAAAGATGTTCTAACACAATCCAATAATAATTCCGAGATTGGCTTTGTGAATAGAAATTCCCTAGTTCAAAAACATCACAAAGGAATTTGTTCTTTTTACCGACAAAAGTTTTACATACAGAAAACTCAGAACTATCATTAGTAATCTTCAAATATCGACCATCTAATAGAGCTATCGCAAAACCATGATTCCCATTTTCTATATTTCCAATAGTCTTTAAATCGGGTCTAACGTAGAGGAACTCTTTGAGCACCTGCCTCATATCACAAATCTTCATACCTCTCATCTTTATCTGCATCATCAATTTCAAATTCAAATCCTGGAACTATCCCACAGTTGGCTCTACTTTCATCTTGCTCTTTTGAATCTCCAATCCAAGATGATGTCAATTTAATAGTTTGACTTTTAGGCTGCTGCTTCATTGGAAGTTCTTCCACTTGGAGAACTATTGGCAAATCTGCTATTAGACCAGAAAGAATACAAGCCCCTACCGGTAATATGGGTAAAGATTCCAAAGATAGCTTGTCAATATAGGACACTGCTTTTTCAATCATTTCAATATCTTTGTTGTTCACCAAACGATGAATAAGATAATTGTGAAGTTGGGAAACTATGGTAGCAGAAATATCTGATGGTCGTTGGCTGGCCAAAGTAAGAAACACTCCAAATTTTCTGCCCTCTTTGATTATTTCCTCAAACGTCTCTAATCTGTAATCTTTCCAACTTTCAGTTTCTCTCTTAGACTCCGTAGACAAAATATTATGAGCCTCGTCCACAATAATGTTTAAGTATACATTATTCTTTTTTGCTTTTAGTTTATGACCTCGGTAAAGAGCCATTGATACTATTAACGGAATCAGTTTTTTTAGATCAGTCTTAAGTACGTTAAGGTTTACAACTACAATGTTAGATTTTTTGAACATGTCGTTGTCCTCCCCAATATTAAATATATTGGGAACATCATTCATCAGGCTGTCTAGTCTCCTTACAACTGGATGAATATGATCATTTTGCGCTTTGTTTTGTACAAGGTCAATAATCAAACGCAGATTTAAGAAAATCAAAAACTCTTGTATGGGATTCTCAGGAAGCCTGAATGAATCAAGCATAGATTTCATCTTTAATCGACAAAAAAACTCCTCGTAGTTATCTGAAGTGACAAACCCATCTTTACTCCGAATCAGTTTAATAGAACCGTTGTTATAGATTTCTATATCGTCCATCACTGAACTATCTTGAAGTTCCCGATTAAGGCCTGATAATAGAATTTGATCCAATAAATCTAAAATATTGCGTTCCTTCTGTGCATCCTTTAACAACAAGGTATCCTTAATGTATTTAGAGATAGTATTCTTAAAATGGGACTGAATTTCTTCAGGTGACTCATGATTTTTGATGCTATTGTACAACTTCAATGCTCTTTTTATAAAAGGTTGCTGTGTTTTCTCTGTTGCATCGGATAGAATGCTTAAGGTGTCCAATCTAAGAAGGTCTCCAATAAGAAATGGAATTTTGTTAGATTCATTAGAGTCTGATCCAAGGTTATAAATTGTTTTGGAAGAGCATAAAGCATCAGTTGAAGAGTATTCTCCATTAAAATCGAAAACTACAAACCGAGCGTTCCTCTTGAAATTATTAAAATTTTTCATCTTATCAAACAGTTCATTGTATATTTTGGCGAGAGTATGACTTTTCCCACTGCCGGTATTCCCAAATATACCTATATGAGAGGCAAATAGTCTGTCTATGCTAATCCTTATCGGTACGTTTTCGTCAAGCATCAAATTACCCAAATAGATAGTCTCTTCTTCAGGATCCGCGAAACGGTGAATACGTTCAAATTCATCGTTGTCCATGAGGTATGCTATATTACCTATAAGAGGAACTTCTTTTACACCCTTATGATAACTACCTTTTTCAAAATATCCTATAATTTTGACAATTAGAAGACGAATGAGAGAATCTTGTTTACTATGATATTCTGTTTCAATTCTATTTTCTTTTAGTGTTTCACTCTCTACCTTTGCAACGAGGTTATAAAAACCTTTCTTTATTTTAAGAAAGCTACCAACAGATACGTTTTTTATCAAACGTCCCTTGTAAATAACATGTGGCAGATTCTTATTAGAGTCTACCTTAATTATTATTTCGCGACCATTCACAGCGTACACTTCTCCAATACGGAAAATAGAATCCTTTAGGTAATCGATTATCTCCATACTAATTGATAATTCCAAGAATTCGTTTAAATATAACCTCATTGATTACCTCTAAAGAGAACACATGGATGATTTTTTCTTTTTGCTCTCCATTTTTCTCTTCAATTACTTTTGTATTCCAAACGGGACATTCACGAATAAATTCCCGTTCATCTTCCTTTTGACCCTTATAATAATCCTCAGGCGAGATTACTATGATATTGTCGTTTAGCATTGTCCCTCCTAAAGCTATATTTGCCAATGTGGTATGTTTGGATTCCTCATTAAATGCAAAAACTACAATTTGCAGTGTAGGGTTCGTATTGGCAGCACGAACCGTAATTTTTGCTAAATGTTCATCAGCAAATGAAAAACCTGAAACAAATAAAAGGGTATTGCTTTGTTCAAGGGTATTAGAGTAGCGTCTCATCAGTTCATAGAAATGTGAATCGATAACACTTTCCTTAAATTTAGTTTTTCGAGGATGAATCATTATTAACTTCCAATAGGCATCCATGAAAGTGTTGATGGAAGGAGACATTTCGTACCCATCATTACACATCATGTTCTTTACACGATTAACTAATTGATCTATATCATCGTTAGAAGAGACACTCACTAATTGTCCATTAGGAATGAGGTCATAAGTCTCCTTAATTTTTCGAATAAGGTCTAGGTCCCTATCATAAGTAATTGAAACTTCATCATCCGCTTTCTTCCAATTTATAGAACCATGAATTTTGATATAATTAAAGATTGGTATATGAGCGAGATTTTGGTATAAGGGACTGATTTTAGTCAGAACATTGTTAAAACTATCTTCGCGAAATGTCGGAGTTATATAACCTTTGAAGCCATCGTTAAACTCAAGCCTTTGATGTTCCGCTGCTTTCTCTACTAGATTATCAATATTGGTCGTAAAAATATTTATTGTTTTATCTAATAACGAAGTATCTCGTTTCGCCATAATCGCATTCCAGATACTAAGGAAATGCTCATATGTGTTAACCACACTGGAATACTGCTCTTGTTTTTTAGCTATGAGATTATCACACATGCAAGGAGCCATAACTGAATTGAAATACTCACCAAATAAAGATGCTTCGACAACAGTTCTTAAATCTTTATCTAGAGACTGAGCTGCAGTAAGTAATTTTTCAATTGAGTTAAGTGTCTTAAGAAATGGACATGACAATCCAGATCCAAATAAAAAATTTATATGAGATGTTTGTATAAGATTTCTCAATTGTTCTAATTGGCAGATGTTCATAAATGCCTTGGTCTTTAGATATTTTTTTGATACAGTTCAATTACTTCTCTTTTGGTGTGAATCTGACCATTCCAATGCGTAAAATTTGGAATGTTTACGGTATGTTCTCCAAGAGACTCATACTTACCGAGTTTGATATTGAGACAAGGCATCGGTACAACGACCACGTTGCCATTGGCATCCTTCGTCTCCTTCTGACGCATTCCGAAAGAAATTCCGGTTACTTCGTAAAAACCGGCGATACCTCCATCAAACATTGGCACGAAATATTTCACCTTGGCTATGTCACCGGAAGGCATATTGCGCATCACATAGTCAGTGGCTTCGTGATTGGCAAATGCCATATACTCTTTACGTATTGTATTACGACCATCTTTGTCTTTTTTGTGTTTTGTAACTATTCCGAAAAGGAAGGTGTCATTTTTAGCCGAAGGACTGTTAACATAACCAACTTCTTGCTTCTTCTGAGCAAGGCGAACCGTGGGTTCGGTACCAAGAGGGCACTCTACCACATAGAAATCTTTTGCAAGATTTGCGAGCAAAATTTCGTTCTCTTTGTTGTACTTTGGATCTTTATCAAGTGCAAGAGAGAAAACTTCCTTATTGAGAAAGGGACTGTAAGTCTTTCCGAGAATGGTTTGGAAATTCTCTTTGAAATAAGTCTCGGCATCAATGTCGGGATGAGCGGTGATAGCATAGAAGCTGAATCGCTCGCTGAGCATCTGTTGGATTTCCTCTCGGAACTTTTTGCGTATAGTCTCTTTCCATGCAGCCTTTGCCCCAACATTCGCACGGGCATATAGAGCCAGCACAAAAAGGAAGTTCACATCATAGTGCGATACAAGCAAAGTATCGCGATCATACAGACGGTTCTCAAATTGCCGACAGATATTGGGCTGATGCGGATGTCGCTCTGTATGGTTATCGTAACTGAGAGTTTCCGGGTCAATATTGGCCGAGATAAAGAAATTCGGGATAATATTGTAGCCCTCCGTTCGGTCATCGCGAAGTTGTATAGTGCGATAGCGGTCTTTTTCCTCTCCCATATTTTGAGGATTGAGGAAAAGGTTCAGATTCCACTGAATTACATTGCGAGCGTATGTATATTGCTTATATACTGACTCAGGGCCAGGATTGCTACCAATTTTGTAATACTTGCTATCACCGATATAATAGACATCGTTCTGCTGCTCGCGGTTTATAAGCAAGCCCTCATAGGTATAGAAGTGGTCAACGAGTTTGCCATCAGTTTGTTCTTTAAGACCTGCCGGAACATCATTATCGCCTATAAGTTCTTCAATCATCGCCTCGAAAACGATGTGGAAATTTTTGACGAGAAGGTATTCCCTGTTGGTGACAGATGTTTTTATCTGATAAGCCTTGTCGAAGAAGGCATAGCAGAGTTCCCACAAACGAATTGCAACGTCAGAGAAATACTTATATTTTATCTGACGGAGACGGAGCATACCATAGCCGTTGATGTATCGCTCAAATTGACCGCCTTTGATAAGTTTGAACCCAAAAGGAATTTCGGCTTTGAATCCGAAACGGTCGTCTACATAGTGGAGTATAGAAAAGAAAATTACTATGAGTTCTTCATCAAAGTTGATTTGCCTTTTCTTATTGACCGGGTTGATATATACGGGAGATTCACTTTGCACCACAGCGGTAGTTGTCGAGATTGTCCGCGTCCAATTTATCTTATTGTAGCCGGAATGGATATTTTTAAGAACGTAGGTGAAGAATGACTGGTTTTCTTTTGCAAAACGTATAAGCGAAAGAATAACATCAAGCCAAGTATTAGCTTTCTTCTTCGCCCCGTGCCCCTCGCTCTCAATCTGCTCGCGGAGGATGATTTCGTTGTTTTGGTGTGACTCGTTGAAAACAACTATCGCGCGGTGGATCCACACTGCAAATTCATAGATGAATTTAGCCTCATGCGGTTCCAACGTAGCTTCATCAAGGTGTATAAGGTCACGAGGTTCGTACTTGCCGAAAACTTGTCCTTTTTCGTTGATGAGCACTTTAGGCAGAACGAATACCACATCGCGCACTTTCTCACTTGGATTGTAATAATACCCCACATAGCAGACGGATATGTTACCCTCGATATCTTGGAGAGTAAACAATCCGTCCAGCACGTCTTTAACGTCCTCGACTTTGTAGGGATATTCTTCAATCAATAACTTCATACAAAAAGACTATCACTCCACGTTTGTTTCCGATCCTTCAGTTCCCGATGCCGCATTTTCTTCAGGCTTCGAAGGCTCATTGCCAATCTTGGCAACTCCAAGTGCGGTGATGAACTGGCTGAGATAATTTTTCTCAGAGATGAAAAAGTCAGTAAATTCGTATTGCTTGCCTTTTTTGTCGGGGTTCTGAAACTCTTTGTGACCAATGTTGTAGTCTTTCAACACGTCAGACCATAGGTAGAAAAGTACCTTATTGACAAATATATCCTCGGATATAACATCGTTGGCTTTGAGGTCGGGATTGGGGATGCCTTTTTCATCACTTCTCTTATCGGGTTTGGCGAAGAAGAAGCCCATCTGCTTATCCGCACTCTCGGTGAGTTCCGAAATAATGGGGTTCATTATTTTAAGGAAGCTCGCCCATGAATAAAGAGTCTCCTTGATTTCAAAAGCGCGTTTCGATAGCGAGATGTCAGAATCATTTTCGAAAAATTTGATAGGCACATAACGCCAATTCCAACGGCGTTTGAACGCAGAATCAATCGGGAAAAGTGATTGATCGGAAGTGTTCATAGTTGCCCAAATGTAGAGATTAGGTGGTAGAAGCAATTTCTCTCCGTTGAGAATTGCTTCGCCAATCTCTTCAGTTTTGCCATTGTCTTTGGTGAGTACAAAAGAACGAATAGCATCTTTTTGCTCATCACTCAATTTGACAAATCCTTTTTTGTCCTTTTCAAGGAATCGAGCAATGTCTTCGTCAGCGTGTATAGCGAAGGAGGAGGCTCCTTGTGAGTTGCGGTCAAGCAACTGGAAAAGATCTCCGAAGATTTGAGCACAGTTTCCTCGGTTGATTTCTTCGATTACAAGAAAATGCGGGTTTTCGAGGTCTCCCCAAGCAGCCACATAAGCCTTAAGGAAAGCTTGTGGCACGAATTTGTAGACAATCTTCTTTTCGTAGGCTTTTGCATTTCCCTTTTCTTCTCCAAAATTGGCATGATGCACCGTGGTTCCCACAAATGCGTTTATAGGCATATCAGCCATAGTGGGTTTGTAAGCACCTACGAAAGAAGCGTAATCACTATCCGGGTGGAACGTGGTACGAACGGTGTTTGAATCGTTTGTCTGATTGTCTATTGCAAAGGACTTTCCCGTACCAGGCGCACCGTAGAAAATAAGTTGTAGGGGTTCGTTTCCTTTAAATTTTAATTCTTCGAAAGAGTGTATTGTTTTCAAAACATCGAGAGCCTTGTCGATGTCTTGAACATGAATTTGGTCGCGATGTTTCATATACCAAAGAAAATATTGAGGTAAAAAATTAAGGAGATTATAAGTTGAACTCGCAGTGAAGTTTTTCTTATGAAGAAAAACTCCATTTATATATGCTTTTTGAAGTAACTCTCCATAAGTTTGAAAAGTGGAAGTAGGGTTTATTTTTTCATTTTCAGACTTACAAAGCACTTCACAGGGCATTCCAACAAAAGCAACATTGTCAGAAGAAGCGTCCTGTTTGTATATGCCAATACAGTAACATTCAATAGCGTCTTTTTCAGAAGTATTGTCTCGAAAAGCAGTTGCGATTTTGGAATCAGTTAATGAAGGAGCCCAAGATGAACCAGCAGTTAGTTGGGTTCGTAATTCATCATCGTGAGCACGTCCTTTGCCTCCTTCATAAAGAATAAAAACATACACATAGAAGGAATGAGAACTCAAATAAGATGGAACAAAATTTCCCTTTAACAGAACATCTGTTCTTGTGTTATTCCCACGTCTTGAAACAACTTCAAATTTGAATAAACCAGGAAAATGTTTATCCATTTGTTGGATAAACACTTCATCGGCATTATATTCAGTATATGGAATACCCTCTATCATAGGATAATTCGGCGAATGAGTATCAATGATTTTAGGCATTTCTAATTAAAGTATTGAGTTTTGATTTGTTGTGCAAGAATTTCGACTAGCCGAGGAGGAACTGCGTTACCAATCTGTCTCCATTGGTCACTAAATTTCCCCGTAAAGATATAATCATCAGGGAAGGATTGAATTCTCTGAATCTCTTGAATACGAAGAAACCTATTTTTCCAATGAAAAGGTCCCATGTTATTGGAAAAACTGGCTTGAATAGTCCAAGACGGTTTTTGGGGAGAAAGTTTTAGAAGGAAAGACCAATATCTTGACCTCCATTTAAAAATGGGATTAGGATATCCTCTTTCCGCAGTAAAAAACAAGTAGTTATCTCCTGGAGGTATAAGCGGTAACAACTCCTTATGTTTGGAACCAGCTCTTTTCGATTCATCTTCAGGCAGATCGAAATCAATGTCATTTAATATATCTCCACAAGTAACCCAAGGCAGTTTGTCGTCTGATCCACCCTCACAATGGGTTTCCTGAGGGAAAATAAAATCGGGCATATCTTTCTTAACGCCTATACAAATGAAACGTTGACGAAGCTGTGGCACTCCGAAGTTTGCAGCATTAACAACTTTGTAGGTAATCTTATATCCGAGAGCCTCGCTTCTTTCTTTGACAAATTCTAAAGCAGCGGCATGAGGTTTAAACACAAATCCTGCGACATTTTCAAAAAAGAAAAAACGTGGGTCTAATTCTTCTAATGCACGAAAATAATTAGAAACAGTGAGAAAACCGGCTTCATCTTCTATTCCTCTCTTTTTCTCAGTACGATAAAAGCGTGATTTTGAGAAGGGAGGACAAGGAGGACCACCAACGAGTCCGTCGATAGTTCCGTATTTTTCTTTGACGGCACGGAAATCGACATCTGCTATACTGCCACAATACACTTCGGCAGATGGATAGTTTAAGCCAAAACTTTCACAAGCAACAGGCCAATTGTCATTGGCAAAAACAGTATCGAACCCAGCGCTTTTAAAGCCGCAGTCGATACCTCCTACACCTGAAAAAATGCTGACGATTTTCATAATTGAGAAATTAAATATTCGGTTGCTGCCTTTCCTAAAAGTGAAGGGACAGCATTGCCAATTTGTTTTTGTATCGCTCTGCGCGTCCCTTCAAAAACATAATCCATAGGAAATGTTTGAATAGAGGCGATTTCACGAACCCTAAGTCGTCGGTTGTTCCAATGAAAGGGTCCGACCCAAGGACCAGGTTGAGCTGCGATAGTCCATGATGGTTGAAGAGGGTGAAGTTTTAGCAGGAAATTCCAAAAGCGTTTGTTCGCAACAAACTTAGGATTTGGGTAGCCGTCTCTTGCTGAGAGAGCAATGTAATTGTGGCCAGGAGGAACTTCCGACAACTCGAAATCATAAGTTTTGCCTTTGGTGGTTTCTTCTGATTCGGATAAAGTTTCGGAGTCGAAACGTCCAATCCAGTCAAGGACATTCACTTTCACGATTTCTTCCTCAGACAAGAAAGTCAAATCGTCCTTGAATGGTTTCAAAGATGCAAAGAAAATCACTCTTTTGCGTTTTTGCGGAATTCCTAAAGCAAGAGCATTGATTAAGTATCGTCTAACATGATATCCCATTGCAACAAAACGCTGTTCAATATGCTCCACTATTGCTTTATTGGTAGGGTGAAGCATACTTTCAACATTTTCTAAAATGATGCCGTCAGGCCTAATTTCATCTATTATCCGAAGATACTCATAGACCATATTACGTTCATCATTGATGCCTTTACGTTTTTCGTTAGTTATCCAATAACCGGCTTTAGAGAATGGTTGACAAGGAGGTCCACCTACAATAATCAATTTCTCCGGGTTGTGCGATTTAAGCAAGGAACTGTAGTCGGCACCTTTTTTATCTCTAATGTCCGCGCACTCATGAGTAGAGTGTGCGAAAAAGGGATTGGCCTTCAGCGTTTGTACGGCAACGGGTTCAAAATCCAAACTGCTTATAACTTTCGCGCCACCAAGTTGAACCCCGATGTCAAGACCTCCACAACCAGAGAAGAAAGAAAGTGCACAAACATTAGAAGCATTCACGCTGTCGTATTTATCCATACAGGTATAATTACAATCGGAAAAAGGAAGAATAAACCCTTCTTCAGATAACTGTAATTCACCCAGGGAGGATACAAAAGCATCGCGTTGATGCTTCTGTATATGCTCTAAATATTTATGTCGAAGTAAATATTCCATAAAAAAAGAAGTTTCCGGGTAGCACCTAAAGGCCGACCAAAGCCTATACTAACTACTCGGGAACTCCGAAAATTTGTTTTACATATCGTTCGCGCAGATTGGTCTATTTTCAGGTGGCGTTACCGCTCAGTATATAATGCGAAACGATTGTGATGTCGTTGTCAGCGGACTAAACATAACTAGTCTGCGAAGTCCAAAACGGCAGAAGTCTCCGCTTCACCGTCTGAAACGAGCGGTGCGATATCTTGCCATTCGTTGCCAAGTTGGATATCAGCCTTGTTGCAGACTTCAACCCCAAGGAACGAAGGGTTCAACGATATGCCGATATTGGGGTCGGCATCATTGTAGTTCGCCTCTGCGCAATTCCGGCTGCACTCGGCATAGCCGATACAATCTTCGCCCAGCACTCGTTTGCGCGGAATCTCAGCCACTCGTTGACTGCATCGAAAATGCGGCATTGTACACCTAAATGGAGCATAATCCGTCATTTCTCATTACTTTGGTCGTTTATAGGTTGTTTTAATATGCAAAGTTAGTAAATATTTTTGAATCTTGCGTTACGTTACTCGAAGTTAATTTGAAGTGTTTCCACTTCGTTTTTAAATCTCCTATTACCAATTGAGGTGGGCTGTGTTACCAGAGGTTGCGGCGCGGTAGCTCGTTGCCATAACGACTGCGGAGCCGTTCGATGAGCCGCTGCAAGTCGCGTGAGAAATGATGACCAGTCCAGACGCCACTATTGGTCAGTATCACCCAACAGTCGCCTTGCGGATAACGCTCCACAAGCGCATGCGTCGAACTGAGCGTGCCGGTGCGTCGCCATCTCCCGTCGGGACTTATCTCACCCCACCCCCGGCTCATATTCTCCTTCTCATCGTAAGAGGTCATCGTGCTGATGCTCTCATCGCTCAATATGTTCTTCACACCCGGCTCGCCATCGATAGCCGCAACCAGACGCGCAAGATCAGCAGCCGATGCCACCCATCCTCCGGCACCCATCAATCCGTTGACGTTGCTTCCACCATACACTCTCTCCACCATGTTGCCGCTACCGTTAAACTCCTCCACCAACTCATTGTCCGGCGGATAATACCGAGTCTCCTTATCATGACGATCGGCATAATAGTTGGTGGCAGGACGGAACTGATACGCACCCGCCGGCTCCAAGACCGCCTCCCGGATATAATCCCAATAGTTCATGTCGGTCACTCTCTCAATCACGAGCGAAAGCAGCATATAGCCGAAATTACTATATCTTCTCCCCGCCCCGGGAGTGAACCCGAGCCGTCTGCCCAACACAATCTTCGTCAGCTCCTCATTCGTGGGAGGTGTAGTCAGCCTCTTGACTGCCATAATATCCTTGGTGTTAAACATCGGGTCGCCGGCACCGAGAGTGAACCCACCCTTATGGCGCAGAAGATGATCGACAGTGATATCCCTCATCCTCGGGTCGCGCATCGCGTTGGTATAGACGGTGTCGTTAAGTATGCCATCCTCGCCAAACACCTTACTGTCAAGACTCAGTTTCCCATTCTCACATAATTTCATTATTCCGACAGCAGTAACCAATTTCGATACAGATGCCATCCTCATAATAGTGGACGCATCCATAGTCTTACCGGCAGACACATCCGCCATGCCATACCCCTTGGCATATAGCAACGAGTCATGCCGGGTCACGGCAAACGAGATGCCCTTTATCTCCCATTTACGCATGAAACGTTCGATATCATTATCCATCGGAGCAAGCGAGGCTATGAACGACGCACGGTTAGACAACGTGTCGCTCCAGCGGACTCCGGATTTGGCTTCGACATGCTTTTCCGGCGATTTGGTACACGACACCCCAAACAGGTAGTGAATATGGATTAGTATAAACACCGACATTGAAAACAATATCAGCCACATCGTTCCTTTTCTTACATCTGACTTCTTCATCACATTCCGCGTCCGCAATCCGACGGAAAACCATCTTTGCGAAAACCGTCTGCAAAGTTAATCAATTGAAATTGTCTAATCTATTTCAAAGCAAAAAAAATTTTTAGCAAATAAGATTTATAAAATTTATAAGATTTATTGTACAAAATTTGTCATTAAGAATTATTCTTCTTACCTTAGTCGCCAAGAAAAAAACGAGAAAGTAACTATTATTTCCCATTTCATTTAAACCCAATAATTTATGAAAAGAATCTTTACTTATTCATTGCTCGCCCTCGCGCTCGGTTATGCTTCGCCGGCATTCGCCGACGACAACGCGATGGTTTCGGCATTCTCATTCTCCGTGGATGAGGCTGCCATTGAAAGTAAAATCACATTCAACGTTTCTGCAATCAATGGCACCGACATTCAGGTGGATTGGGGCAACGGTGAATTGAACGACTACAAGATCGCCGACTATGATGGTGAAGGATGGGTCTTCTCAGAAATCGCGGGCACAATCGCCGGTAAGACAATCACAGTATATGCTTCTGATCCGGCAATCATAAATTATCTTGATCTCACGAAAGATCTTTCAGACGATGCGGATGTCTACATCATATCCGCCGACTTTTCTCTTCTGAAAGGAGTCAAGCAGTTAGACCTTGGAAAAAACAAGCTGACCACCCTTGATGTTTCCGGTATGGAATCACTCGAGACTCTTAACACGTCCGACAACCAGCTTACAAAACTGACACTTCCGGAATCTGAAGTGCTGACCTCAATCAACGTCAGCAACAACGTAAATATCAATTCCGGAGAAAAGAATGAGGATGCCGGAGATAACCAGGTGCTTGGTTCAAAATGGAGCAACCTGCCCAATCTGACAACTCTAAACGTCAACGGCAATTCCGCCTCTAAGATGGGACTTTTCGGAAGTTTCGACATATCTTCCAACAAAAGTCTGAAAACACTGAACGCCAACTGCTGCGACCTCTCATCTATCGATGTCACTCAGAACACTGCGCTCAACACATTCAACGCACAGTGGAACCGCTTCACCACAATCGACCTCACTCAAATGGTGGCTAAGAAAGCGGCTGTGATGCTGAACCACAATAATCTAAAATCCATAAAGTTGCCTGACACGACTGAGGATAAGATGACGAGACTGAACCTCTCTTTCAATGCATTCTCCTTCGCCACACTCCCGACCGTAAATGCAACCAACTTCGTATATTCCGACCAGCAGGCTATCCTCAACCCGCTCAACGGCAAGAATATTGTTGATCTGTCAGCACAAGCTAAGGTGGGCGAAACTGAGTCAATATTCAAATGGACAGCTTACTTTGACGGTAGCGACGCCCCCGTGGACCTTACCACTGAAGGCGACAACGCTCAATACAGTGTGACAGCTCCCGGCGTATTCCAGTTCAACCTGCCGGTAGATTCCCTCTCCGCACAGATCACCAATGAGGTATTCCCCAATCTCACACTCTCGACTACAGCCGCAACTTCCGTAGAGCTGCTTCCCGTCATGCTGACGATGGACGTGACCAAAGCTGAGAATGCCGACAACCTCACTTTCGGTCTCTGCGATTCCGAAGGTCAGAACATCTATATCGACTGGGGCGACGGCGAATTTGATGGTCCTGTCACTGTAGCGAAACTCGGCTATGACTACTCTCCCGAAGAGATAACCGGAACTGTGAAGGGTGACAAGATTCAGATTAAGGGTACCGCCTCAACTGTGGAGAATCTTGTGGCAAATGCAGAGATCGACACACAGGCAGGTGTTGCCACTTCCGCCGTAATCAATGCAATCGACCTCTCAAAACTCACTGCCCTAAAGAAACTCTCTCTTGAGAACAATGCATTGGCTGAAATCGACCTCAGCAACAACAAGGAGCTTCTCAACGTGAAGATGAAAGCCAACAAACTGAAAGCATTCTCGGCAGAACTCCCCGAGCTCACTAACCTTGACCTTTCCAACTATGGAATCTCCGAGAAAGTGTATGGCGAGAATGCTGTTGAAAACCTTGACTTCGGCAAACTTCCCGCAATCAAGACTTTCATAGGAAGCTTCACCGGTATTAGCTATGACCTCTCAAAGGCTGAGAACCTCACATCCGCAACGCTTATCGGTAATGGCTACACCGACTTCAAGCCTGTAAGCGCATCAATCACATCTCTCACGCTGAACTACAACAACCTGACCACATTCGACGGCTCCGGTCTCACTGCCAACGGCAAAATCAACATCTTCCTTACCTATAACAAACTGGGTGAAGCCGATTGCCTCACACTTCCGGAGAACGCCAACAACGTCAATATCTCCAACAATGCCTTCACCTTCGCCACACTTCCGGGCGTGAAGTCGGTAAACGGCACATTGACCTACGCACCGCAGTCCGACGTGGAAGTAACAGCCAATGACGGCGTTATCGACCTTTCCGTACAGGCTACCGTAGGCGAGACCGCCACCGTATTCGCTTGGACTGCCGGAGAGGAAGCAATTGCCGACACAGACTTCAGCGTGGCAGACGGCGTGTTCACGTTCAACAAATCGTTCAGCGATGCTGTCTGCGCCATGACAAATGCAGAATTCCCCAAACTTACCCTCAAGACAATCCCGGTAGAGATCTCCGCAAACAGCTCTGCTGTAGATGAAATCGAAACTGCAGATGATGCAGAAGTGGAATACTTCAACCTTCAGGGCATAAAGGTAAGCGGTAAGGAAGCCGGAATCTACATCCGTCGCCAAGGCAAGACCACTACAAAGGTAATCGTGAAATAATACCTGTTTATCTATTTGCGCTTGAGGAGACCGAAATTCCGGTCTCCTCTTTTTTATGGTTGATGGTTGATGGTTTAGAGGAGATGGTTTAGAGGAGATGGGGGCATCTGACACATTATGAGTGTTACATTTTCTTAAAAAAGAAAACATCATGAACGTTATATAATCTGAAAAAATTTTACATGGCATCCATTGGTCAACCCACTTCCGCCATTCGTCGGCACACATATTAAACACACCGCATAATCACGTGGTTATCAATAACAATCCAATATTTACAAAAACTAAAAAAATATCTATAACTGTTATACTTCCAATGCTTGCCAACCGATGTCAGTTAAATATTTAAAATTTATACTTAATACTATTTCCAAATTCATATCATTTGTGTATCTTTGCATGCGGGGAACTATTATTTTTCCAATGCCCGTATATCTACGGGCTACGGTAAATATCCTGACACACATAGGAATTTTAATTCATACTAATAACCAAGCTATGAAACATCATCTTGTACCATTATCCACAATACTGCTTATCAGTGCAGGGCTTATGTTGTCTCCTGCCGACATCTCGGCAAAGAAGAAGAAAAAAGTCGAGCTTCCCAAAGTCGAGCTTAAGGGTGAGGCTAAGGACAGTGCTGATTTCCACAAGAAGATAAAAGACTCCAAAGTGAGTCACGGACTATTCAATACATATTTCGACAAGAAAGGTAAGCTTATTGTAGAGATACCCGACTCCGCGCTCAACCACACCTACCTGCTGGTGAACCGCGTCAACTCATTGTCTCAACCCACCGACTGGGCGGCAGGACAGATGATCTCATCAGAAATCATACGTTTCACCCGTGATGACCTCAACGTCTACATGCAGTTGCCACAGACCACGAGCCACGTGCCCGACGGCGATCCTATAAAGCCATCGTTTGAGCGCAACTTCAGCGAGCCTGTGCTCAAAAGCTTCAAGATCGAGCATAAGGAGAACGGCAAGGTGTATATCGACGCCACATCCTTCTTCGGCGGCAACGAGAAATCGATATCCCCCATAAAGCAGCCCAACCCGCTGTCAAAACTTCTCGGCGGCAAGGACGGCATTAAAGGCACGTTCTATCCCGACGGCTCCGGCGTGATCTCCGTGAAGGCATTCCCAGAGAACATTGAGGTGAAGAGCCGCCTTGCCTACACCACCCCGACCGCAACAAATCCCTACACTGTGGTTATGTCGCGTTCAATCGTGCTGCTTCCTGACGACCCTATGCCCGTCAGATATAAGGATAAGCGTGTAGGTTTCTTCTCTGAATATAAGAACAGATATTCATCCGACGAGGATGGATCGCGCACATACGAGATTATCAGCCGCCACCGTCTCCAGCCGCGTCCGGAAGACCGTGAAGCCTATTTCGCCGGGCAGCTCGTGGAGCCTGAGAAAAAGATTGTGTTCTATGTAGATTCCGCCTTCCCTGAGAAATGGCGCGGTGCAGTAAAGGAGGGTATCGAATATTGGAACACCGCTTTCGAGGCTGCCGGATTCAAGAATGCCATCGAGGCACGCGACTACCCTACCGACGACCCCGATTTTGACCCGGACGACATACGCTATTCATGCGTGCGCTATTGCGTAACCCCGACTGCCAACGCGATGGGTCCGTCCTACACCGACCCGCGTACCGGAGAGATTCTCGGTGCCGATGTCATCTGGTATCACAACATCCTCAACCTCGTCCACAACTGGCGATTCACCCAGACCGGTGCTGTCGACCCACGCGTCCGCAAGAAGGTATTCGATGACGACGTGATGTATCAGTCGCTCACCTACGTGGCTGCACACGAAATCGGTCACTGCCTCGGTCTGATGCATAACATGGGTGCATCCCACTCATTCACCATCGACAACCTGCGTGATCCCGCCTTCACCCAGAAGCATGGCACGACACCGTCAATCATGGACTATGCCCGCAACAACTTCGTGGCACAGCCCGGCGACCTTGAGCGCGGCGTGCGTCTGACACCACCCCCCATCGGAGTATACGACATATACGCAATAAATTGGGGCTATCGCCTAATCCCCGGCGCAAATACCCCCGAAGCCGAGAAGCCCGTGCTTGACCGTTGGATCGCGGAGAAGGCTGACGATCCGATGTATGAATTCGGAGCACAGCAATTCCTCGGTCTTATCGACCCTACCGATCAGACGGAAGACCTCAGCGACGATCATCTGAAGGCAGGCGACATGGCTATCTCCAACCTAAAGATAATCATGGATAATTTCGAGGATTGGGCAGGCGAACCCGGAGAGAACTTCGAGCCGCTTTCCGATATGTATAAGGCAATGGCTTCGCAATATCTGCGTCATATCGGGCACGTCTACCCCTACATCGGCGGCGTGGTCTTCAAGGAGATCAGACAAGGAGAGAAGCCGAAAGATGGCAAGGCTCTCGCCCAGCGTTCATTCATACCCCGCGATAAACAGCGCGCAGCCATGAAATGGCTGCTCAATCAGGCACGCACTTCCGACTGGCTCGTGCCCGCTGAGCTTATGGCGAAATTCGAGGAGCCTTACGAATGGCGACCAAAGATGCAACGCAACATTGTGGCATGTCTTCTGTTCTCAACCTCATTGCAGCGCATAAAGGAGGGTGGCGAACTCGACCCAAAGACAAACTACACCCTCCCCGAATATATGGATGAGGCTATCGCCGGAATATTCGATGCCACCCGCAAGGGGAAAGCTCTTGACGCAACGGAACGCAACATGCAGCAGGCTGCAATCGACGTGATGACCACATACTCCGGTCTGAAACCGAAAGAGCCGAAATCATCAAAAAGTTCCGCCCTGACAGACGGTGCCGACGAAGCACTATCACCCGTGGATGAGTTTGCCGAGATGATGGCAATCTCCACCCTTCCGCAATTCCCGTGCGGCTATGCCCCGACAGAGGCAGAGTTGGAGGAGGGACGTTCATTCTTCCGCATACTGCTTAACCAAGCCCCACTCCCGGCTACAGAGTTGCGTCCGATGATGACCTCCCTGCTGCGCCAGACACGCGACCTCTACAAGAGCAAGCGACTCTCCACCTCCGACCGTGCGACACGCGATTTCTACGATTACCAGATAATCGCAATCAACCGCACCCTCGAAGGGAAATGAGGCGGCGTATCAAACCAGATTTTCCATACACAGAACAACTAACACACATAACATGAGAATTATCCTATCAATAATAATGGCATGCGTGTCGGCATTGGCAGCATTTCCACAAGGGAACGCACCCATCACCGGAATCGTCGTGGATGAGAAAGGGGAACCCCTGATCGGCGTCACTGTCAAACTCGATGGCTCCATGCTGGGCGCAACGACTGACCTTGACGGAAAGTTCAGTCTGACAATCCCTGCGGATAAGAAAGGGAAGATAACCCTCTCCTACGTGGGCTACCGCACCCTCTCTGTAGACGTCGCTCCCGGTGCCAATCTATCGACCCTGAAGATGGAACCTGCCGCAAGCGACATTGACGAGGTTGTCGTGATCGGATACGGCACAGCGAAGAAAAGTTCGCTGACCTCCTCCGTGGAAGTCATCACCGGAGATGAGCTTGCCAAGATCCCTTCCATGAACGTCGACCAGTCGCTGGCGGGCACAATGCCCGGTCTCGGAGTAATGACCACTTCGGGCGACCCCTCTGCAGGAGGCGAGGCACAACTTGCCGTGCGCGGCAACAACAACAACCCGCTTCTCGTAATCGACGGAGTGCCACGTCTCGGCACCAACACATCCGACGGCGAGATGCGTCTTTCCGACCTCAACCCCGACGACATCGAGAGCATCTCTGTGCTGAAGGATGCAGCGGCAGCCGCCGTGTATGGTGCACGCGCAGCCAACGGCGTAATTCTCGTGCAGACCAAGCGCGGAAAAGACAGCGGGAAAGTGAAAGTGAATTTCCGCGGTCAGTTCAATTTCCAGGAAGCCACCTATCTTCCGGAATTCCTTGATGCGTATAAATTCGCCGAGCTCTACAACCGTGCGGTGGAGGCATCCGCAAGCGGCACCTACACCCCCTACGACCTCTCCGCAATCGGCTCCAATCCCAACCTATACGGCAACGAGAACATGCTCGACTATCTCGACAAGTGGGGTCATTCACAGCGATACACGCTGAGCGTGTCGGGCGGCACAAAAGCGATACGCTATTTCCTGTCGGGTGGTTACACCAACGCCAAGGGTCTCTACTCCAACGTAAGCCGCGACCGCTACAACTATGCGGCGAAACTTGATGCCGACCTGATGAAGGGTCTCACCATCTCTGTCGACCTCAACGGATCCGTATCCACCAACAAGAACTCCAGCTACACCACTATCGATGCAGCCTACAGCTATTCCCCGCTCCAGGTGCTCCGTTTCACCGACGGCAACCTCGCCTCGATCGACGGGGGCAACCCGCTCATAAACGTGGAGGGTCTCGGCGGATACAACAAGGTGAAGTCTGACTTCCATACCCTCAACGCCCGCCTGAACTATCAGATTCCGGGGGTTGACGGCTTGCAGGTATATCTGAAGGGCACCATCGACCTCAACCATCAGAACACGCAGAAATACTCCAAACCTGTGGCTCTTTATCTCTGGAACGAGGAGACTCAGACCTCTTCCGTAGATCCAAAGACAATCTATCCGACTGCAAAAATCAAGATGGAAGACCGCTGGCAGACCATCAACAACAAGCTCATAGAATTTGGCGTAAACTACAACCGTACATTTGCGGAGAAGCATGACGTGTCAGGTCTTGTGGTGCTCAACTATCAGGACTACAACAACAAGTATCTCAACGGTATCAACAACAATCTTTCCGGTGAGTATCCCGAAATCATGGGCAACACCTCCACCGGCACCATCAACGGTTCGGAATATTTCAGCCAGCGAGCCTCGGTTGTCGGACGTGCCACCTACGGCTTCAGCTCCCGCTATTTCGCAGAGTTCAGTTTCCGTGTCGACGGCTCCACACGCTTCGCGCCCGGACACCGCTGGGGCTTCTTCCCAACCGTGTCGGCATCGTGGGTAATCAGCAACGAGAACTTCTTCCATAACGTCAATCCCGGATTGCTCTCCTTCGCGAAGCTCCGCGCTTCCGCCGGTATCCTCGGTGACGACGGTGGCGTCAGCGACTACAGCTACCTGAAGCAATACATCTTCTCCCCCTCCTACGGCTATCCCATCGGCGGCAACTTCGCCCCCGGCATCGTGAATGCCTCCGGCGTGGTGCCCAACGAGAACCTGCAGTGGGGTAAGTCGAAAGACTGGAACGTAGGCGTTGACCTCGGTTTCTGGAACAACCGCATTAACGTCACTGCTGAGTTCTACCAGCGTTACCGCACCAACCTCATCACAGGCGCGCCAGCCTATCTCTTCCCACCCTCGGTCGGCACAGGCGGATCAGTGCCGAGCGTCAACATCGGAAAGATACGCTATCAGGGTTTCGACCTCTCGGTGAAGCACGTCAATACCGTCGGCGATTTCAGATACAATGTCGGATTCAACATAGCCCTATCCAACAACAAGGTGCTTGACTATGGCGATGAATCAGCCAACGTGGAGAACCTCCGCCGCAAAGGGAAGCCATATCTCGTATGGTCGCTATATGAGGCTGCCGGACTTTTCCAAAGCTACGAGGAGATTGCAGCGTGGCCCGTTGACCAGGACGGCATGAACAACTCCACCCTTGCCCCCGGCGATATAAAATATCTCGACCAGGACGGCAACGGAGTGCTCTCTGCCAACGACCGCGTCTACGTGAAAAATTCCTCACTTCCAAGTCTTAACTACGGCATCTCTCTCGGCGCATCATGGAAAGGCATATACATGAACGCCCAGTTCCAGGGAGTATCCGGCTACAACCAGCAGATCAACGAGCTTTACACTCTTGAGAGCCGTTCGCTGCAACGCTTCCAGGACTACCACTACACAAATTCCTGGACTCCGGAGAACCCCGGTGCGGAATATCCCCGCATCAAGTTCACATCATCGAGCGACAACAACCGTCTTCCCTCGACATTCTGGGTGAAGGAATGTAGCTTCCTACGCCTGAAAGCCCTCACATTGGGTTACCGCTTCCCTGCGAAAATGCTGCGCAACGCCCACATTTCCACCCTCGACATTGCTCTCCAGGGAGGAAACCTGTTCACCATATCCTCGCTCCACAACATGGACCCCGAGTCGCTGCGTGGATATCCCCTCTCCCGAACTTATGGTATAACTCTTAATGTAGGTTTCTGATGAATTTCAAAAAATATATATTACCCCTTGCAATAGCAGCCGTCGGACTCTCCTCATGCGACTCAATGTTTCGCGAAGAGCCTTTCGACAAACTCCCCGGCACGGTCATCTGGGGCGACGAGCATCTTCTTGATGAATACGTGCTACCTTGGTATCATGAAATGGATCCCGGGTTCTACACTTTCGTGACCACAATCATGAAAGGTCTCGGATCGGAATATGAGCCTTGGTATGGCGACCAGCTGACCGTGGGACGCAGCGACTGGTATCAGGGCGACTACGGCAACATCCTCAAAAGCTCACAGCAGGACATAACCACACGTGCACGCACGGAATGGTTTAAGTTCTACACACAGATAAATTCCATCAATACATTGTTGATGAACGAGTCGCAACTCGCCCCGTCGGTACGCGACCGCGTAGTGGGTGAGGCTCATTTCTTCCGCGCATGGTATTACTACCTGATGCTCCGCAACTTCGGCGGCACAATGATATTGACTCGCACGTATGACCCGCTGATGGAAGACACCAAATTCCCGCGTGCCACCTACGCCGAGATGGTGGAGTTCATCTGCAACGAGGCTGAAGAGGCAGCAAAGCTTCTCCCTGTGTCGCACACCGATGCCAACATCGGACGCCCAACGAAGGGGGTATGCTACATGCTTCGCGCCAAGACATATTTCTGGGCAGCCGGCGAACATTTCCAGAATCAGGAGAAGGGATGGCTCGGCTTCCCCGACGACCAGTCGATGCAGATGCTCGACCTCGCAGCGAAAGAGTATGACCGCGTGATCGCCACCGGACAATACAGCCTTATCCCTATCAACGGCACCACGCGCGATGAGGTGGTGGAGGAATACCGCAATATCTTCCTTACCAAGAACTCTCAGGAATCCATCTGGGAGGTGCAGCACGCCAACGACGGCAACTTCTCCTCTGCCAACGGTCATAAGCTTGACCGCGATGCCTCCGCATCATCTTTCGGTGGCACCGTCGCCGCTTATAATCCGACACAGAACCACGTGGATGAATACCGCATGGACAACGGCATGATGATAACCGACAAGGCTTCCGGCTACGACAAGAAGAATCCTTACGAGGGTCGCGACTGGAGGTTCTATGCCAATGTGCTCTACGACGGGGCGCAATGGCGCGGACACACCATGGACATACACTACACTGTAGTAGACGGTAAGGAGGTTGCCGGAGAGGATCTGACCAAATACGGCACATCCACCTCTGCCGCCGTGACACGCACCGGCTACTATATGGCGAAATTCCTTAACGAACGTCAGGTAATCGACACCGACGAGACTTACGGCAGCTCCCAGAACTGCATCCTTTGGCGTTTTGCCGAGCTCCTGCTCGACTATGCGGAGATCGACTTCAAGAAGGGACGTATCGGTGATGCTCTCGATAAGGTGAATCAGATCAGACGCCGCGTGAAGATGCCTGAACTGAAAAGCGTAACTTGGGACGACATCGTGAATGAACGTCGCGTTGAGCTTGCTTTCGAGAAAACCACTTATTGGGATCTTCTCCGTTGGAACATCGCGGAGAAACGCATGACCGGTTCTACCAACCCGCTTTACGGAGTAAAGATAGTAGAACAGGCTGACGGCACACGCAAGATCACCAATCCTGTGGTGAACGGACGCAACACCGTGGTGCGCTATTTCCGTCCGCGTCAGTATTATCTGCCGCTTGACTGGGACGACGTGCGTTATCATGGTCTCGAACAGAATCCAGAATGGGTGGAGATGTAAAATCTCCCCCATTCCTCCTCTCCTCTTTTTCTCCATCTCCCCACTCTCCGCATACAAGATTTACCAATATTGTTTCATTTAAATAATATAAGCTCATGAAAAATTTTTTACTCTCAATTTCTGTCGTAGCAGCTCTCTCCACAGCAGCTAATGCACAGGAGACCTACAACTACTTCGATCCCGCCGACTGCGATGCCAACGGCTGGCTCTGGTTTGACACTCAGGAGAAACTGGAGAAATACTGCGGCTTCACAGATGAGTTCAAGATTCAGCTTCTCTCCGCAGCTTACGAAAACGGTGATGGCGAATATGCAGAATGTGAACTCGATGCAGAAATCAAAGGCTACAACGCAGAGGGTGAACAGGGAGTGGAAGGCACAAAGACAGGAGCGATAATTCTCCCGAGAGCAAGTTCAATAATGGCACAGAACGGTGGCGGCATAATGATGTGGCTTCCCGATTGTGCTGAGTTCAGCGTATATCTTTCAAGTGAAGCATCACTGAAGAGCATGGTTCTCTATGGAGGTAAAGGTCATATTGAGCGTGTAGACTTTGCAGTCATCGCATCTGGCGTACCCCCCTTCAAGCCCTTGTCAAAACAGTGTCAGATGACATGGAGCAATCTTCAGGATGAGGTCCATGGCACTTCCGGCATGACACTAAACTCCAAAGAGAAAGTGACTGCTGCTGTAGTCGATGACATAACATCTCCCGTACTCATCCAAGGTATCAAGCTCTTCACCTACACACAGACTGAATACCCCGAAAACGGTGCAGGCGTTGAGGATATCATCGGTGATGACGCTAACGCTCCCGTGGAATACTTCAACCTTCAGGGTCTAAAAGTAAACGGCGACGAACCGGGTATCTACATCCGTCGTCAGGGCGCAAAAACTTCTAAAGTCCTTGTAAAATAAGACCAATAAGCCACTTGTTAAGACTCCGACATTATGCGTAGCCTTACCTCTCTTATATTTGCAGTCATCTTCGGGCTCGCCGCTTTCGCCGAGCCCGTCAAGATGGCTAACCTTGTGGTCTTCGTCAGGTTTGCCGATGAAAACAAAGGTCATTGGCAACACGACCGAGACTATTACGAGAAGATGTTTAACGACACTACTCAGGATGCAAATTCAGTGCGTAACTTCTTCCTCGACATGAGCTACGGGCGGTTTGATTGGGAATCGACCTTCGCGGAAGTGGAATATCAGGATAGCCATACACGCGGTTATTTCCAACCCAAATCATCAACCAACCCGGATGGTTATTCATCGCTGGATGTCCTCTTTGACACACGTTTCAAGACCTTGATTAAGGACATGTGCATATTCCTTGAAGATAAGTTGCCGGAAGATATCGAACTTGACCGCAACAATGATGGGGAGATCGACAATATCGTCATAATTATCAGCGGTAAGTCGGATCTATCGGCATCAAAGATGCTTTGGCCGATGAATAACCGTGGGGCTACCGCAGAACTGCGCGGACTGAAATCTGGCAATTTCCTACGGGTGTTTGATCAGGCTAACGGCTACAAGTCAATGGTGCCTCAGCCGCTCAACACCGGAGTGCTCTGCCATGAGATGATGCACACTCTTAACGCATTCGACCTATACACATCCGGCGACAACAAGCTTGAACCGGTCAATATATGGGACCTCATGAGCGATAATCAATTCAAGCCGCAGGGAATGACCGCCTACATGCGTTCTGAATATGGGAAGGATTACGGCGACTGGATTCCGGAAGAGAAGATACCCACACTGACCGAAGAGGGCACCTATACACTACCGGCAATCTCCACCCGTGATACCGAGACGGTAGCCTACAAGATTGTGCCCGACCCGGCGAAACCGGAGTATTTCATGCTGGAATACCGCGACAACAGCAACGTATGGGACTGCTCCCTGCCCGCGTCAGGCCTGCTCGTATATCGTGTGAACCCCTCCCTCAACGGTAATACCGGAGCCAACTTTGAGGTCTACATATTCCGACCAGGAGGCTCGACCGATAAAGCCGGATCAATAGCGAAGGCACCGTTAGGTCCCGACACAAAACGCTATACATTCGGCACTGAGAATGACGATGACTACCCATTCTACAGCGATGGCACACGTGCACCGTTCTCAATATCGGGAGTGCAGAAAGCAGGCAAGGAGATCAGCTTCAAAGTTAAGTTCTCATCTACCGGAGACTCAGGTATCGACGACCTACCCGCAGACAACGACTCAGAAAAAATCATCTACAATATGCAGGGTATCCGGATAAGGGAAATAACCTCCCCCGGTCTCTACATAATCAACGGAAAAAAGGTGCTGGTCAATTGACCGGCACTTTTTTCATACCAGATGTAAATATGCCAAGAATGCATGATTTATAGCTCTGTGATACAAATATTCCAGGAAATTGTTGTATCTTTGTAATCATAAATAAAGAAAGGAGTAAAATTATGGCAAGACCAATAGCAGAAACCCCAATTCTCACAGGTGAGGATGCCGTTCGCTTCGAGGAAAGAATGCGACAGGTGGAAAGTCTTACCAAGGAACAGCGAGCAGAAAATGGTCGCAAACTTCAGGAGGCAGTTAAAGAAGCGAAGAAATTGATTACAGTTTGTCTGTAGAATGAAACTTGTCCGACTGAGCGCAGATACATTGGTTGACGGCTTCGATTGTGGAGACGAAGACCTGAATAACTTTCTTATTGAGGATGCCAAAGGTTTCCTCAACAAACGTATTGCCAATTCATTTATACTTGAAGATGAAGGAACTATTGTTGCGTATTTCTGTTTGCTAAACGATAAAATCAGCAAGCAGGAAGTTACTAACAGCCAATGGAGAAAAATCAAAGACAGATTTCCCGATGGCAAAAGATTCAGTAGTTACCCGGCTATAAAAATTGGTAGATTTGCAGTTTCTTCCTTACACAGAGGGGAACACATTGGCACAAAACTGATGAACTTGATAAAAGATATGTTGAATACCAACAGCAATTACTCCGCTTTTCGGTTCATAACAGTTGATGCGTACCTCGATGCAATCCTGTTTTACGAAAAGAATGGATTTACCAAGCTCACTCAGAAAGAGGAAAACGACCATACTCGTCTTATGTTCTTTGATATGATGGAGTTGCCTTGACATTACTCTCAATGAACAGCCGAATATTTCAAAAATACTACGAGCAACTGAGACTCCCTCTCGGAATGTTTTCCCTGCGCTTCACTCTATCAGTAGAAGCGGCAGAAGACATCGTGCAGTCTGTATTTCTTGAAATATGGGACAAATTCAACGACGAAAAAGAGCCGGACAATTTTAAAAGCTACATATACCGAGCAGTAAGAAACGCATCGCTCAACTGGTGCCGCGACAACGGACGCATGGAGACCATACCCATCGAATATTATGAGGAGCAGCCATCGGAAGAGGTCATTGACACGTCAGAACGGGATGCCCGCCTATGGCAAGCCATTGACAATCTTCCGGAAAAATGCCGCCGTATTTTCCTGATGAGCAAACGGGATGCGATGCCGAATGCTGAAATAGCCGACACACTCGGAATATCAATAAAAACCGTTGAGAACCAAATGACAAAGGCATTCTCCCGACTTCGCGGAGACCGTAAACTATCATCATCCGACTTCTGGTTTCTCACACTTTGAAAAACTTTTTCAAAAAAATTCCCACTTGACATAGGGGTTGTGCGCAGATTTCGTGTCATTAGTATGCAAGGCGTCCGGAAGCCAGGCAGAATACATCACAACATGACACGCAAATTATCATGACACGTAAATTTAATGAATCACTGGATTTCGTAGCAAAGTTCTACCGCGAGGGGGCTTTCAAGGAAAATCTCAATTTCATCACACATTCACGCTATTCCTGGCTGCGGCGCAACATCGCGGCAGCATCTGTCGCGGCGATAGTCCTCGCCGCTTCAGCTGCAATCTATCTCTATCTATCCCCCGCCATACCTCAACCCTCCGCCACTCAACCGACGGAAACGACTGTAAAGACTCCGGTAATGACCGCAGAGACACCTCAACGACTGGAATTTGACGACATGCCATTGTCGATGGTCGTGAAGGAGATCGAGAAAGCATACAACGTGAAGATCTCCGGACTACCAGCCGACTCCGACATTCATCTTACACTCAGCTACGAGGGGAATGCCTACGAGCTTATCGACACAATCAACCAGATACTTGACACGAATCTCAAGGTAGAACAAAATAATCAGGTAGAACAATAATCCGACTTATGAACCGCTCATTACTCATAACATCTGCACTATGCTCTGCCTCCCTCCTCGCGTATGCCTCAAACTCCACGGCAGCCATCCCGGATCCTGCCATATTATCCGAGCTTCCGGCAAAAGAGACTGACAAAGTAAGCATCCATGCCAAGAACCGTCCTGCCACTGAGGTATTCGCCGATATAATGCGACAGACCGGCAAAAATTTCATCTATCAGACCGACCTGTTGCGTGGACTTAACGTGACTGTCAATGCTAACGATGCCTCATTGAAAAGCGTGCTGGCTCAAATGTTTGACGGCACCGGAATAACTTTCAAGATACAGAAAAACAACATCCTGTTGTCTCGAAGCAAGGAGATTGTAAGGAAACAGAGAAAATACGTCGTCAGTGGGTTCGTGCGTGAGGCTGAGACCGGAGAGGCTCTTGCCGGCGCGACAGTCACATGCTCCTCTACTAAAAACGGAGTATTCACCAATGCTATGGGGTTCTACTCCATATCTATCCCGGAAGGTGAATGTCAACTGACCGTATCATATCCCGGATACGCTCCTGAAAAGCTACCTGCCTTCACCCTGTCGAAAGACCGGCAGATGGATATCTCAATGCGGGAGAATGCACAGACCATAAAAGACGTTGTAGTCATCGGCAACAAGAACCGCACCGTCGCCCTTGAGACTGCCGGAGTCGGAAGTCTCAACGTCGGTAAGAACACGATACTCAACACTCCCGTCGTATTCGGCGAGAGCGACGTCATCAAGACCCTCCAGTTTGAGCCGGGTGTATCCGCAGGCATAGACGGAATGGCAGGGATGTACGTGCATGGCGGAAATTCCGACGAAAACATGTATATGCTTGACAATATCCCGCTATATCAGGTGAACCACTTGGGCGGACTCTTCTCCGCCTTCAATACCGAGGCAATCCGCAACGTCGATTTTCATAAATCATCATTCCCCGCGAAGTTTGACGGCAGGCTGTCGTCATACATGGATGTGCATACGAAAGACGGCTCAATGAGCGAGCATCACGGCTCCGCCCGTCTGGGACTGACCTCCGGCGCCTTCAACATCGACGGACCGATATGGAAAGACCGTACATCCTACAGCTTCGCCATACGCCGCTCATGGTATGACCTCCTGACCATACCTATATTCGCCATATACAATGCCATAAGCGAGGATGAGAAGACAAGCACAAACTATGCCTTCACCGACATAAATGCCAAGATCAACCACCGATTCAACAACCGCAGCCGCGGCTACCTGATGTTTTACTACGGCGAGGACTATCTGCGCGTCTCACAGAACTGGGATAAAGATAAAGCTGACGCCTATTGGGACGAGGAGAAATCGAATCTCCGTTGGGGCAATATAGTGGCATCGGCAGGCTGGAACTATATGCTAACACCTAAGCTGTTTGGAGAGCTGACAGGTGCCTATTCCCGTTATGCGTCGCGTCTGGAGCACTCCAAAGCCGACGGATATAATGAAGGAAACATCCCAACCAATGTGACTTCCGACAAAATGAGGAGCGACAACCATATCGACGACTGGATTCTGAAAGCCGATTTCGATTGGTCGCCCCATCAGTCACACCGCATCAATTTCGGAGCCGGCTACACTCTCCACTCATTCCTCCCTTCGCTAACGACACGCACGCTCTCATCAAATGAAGTCAATTCCGTTGTTAAGGACCGCGTATCCACATATCGCGCAAGCGAATTTAACGCCTATTTCGGGGGCGACTGGCGACCTGCCGACCCTCTGCGAGTGGACTACGGTCTGCATTTCTCCCTCTTCCATATCGGAGGGAAGAACCACTCCAATCTCTCGCCACGTCTCTCGCTCAGATGGCAGCCGGCAAAGGATTGGGCGGTGAAGGCCGGCTATTCACGCACAGTGCAATACGTGCATCAGCTCATCCAAAGCTCCATATCACTACCCACCGACCAGTGGGTGCCCGTCACCAACGATCAGAAACCCCAGACCGCCGACAAAATTTTCGCCGGCGCATACTATTCGTTCGGCAAAGGCTGGACTGTATCAGTGGAGGGTTACTGGAAAAAGATGCGCAATCTGCTCGAATATGCAGATGAATACTACCTGCTCTCGCCTGAGACCGATTGGACAAAGAAACTGACTGCCGGTAAGGGTTCGGCAAAGGGATTGGATTTCAAGATCTCAAAAGATTTCGGTGCCTTATCCGGACATATCGCCTACTCCCTGATGTGGGCAGACCGCCAATATGCCGATAAGAATGGTGGCAAGCCATTTCCCGCACGCTTCGACAACCGCCACAAGATAAATGTGCTCCTAAATTGGAAAATCAACAAGAAATGGGAGATGTCGGCAGCTTGGACAGGGATGACCGGCAACAGAATCACCCTCCCTACCCAGTGCTGGCAGGATCCCGCGCTCGCCCCCTGGAATTATGACATGACGCTTGCAACGGAAGTGAACAACTACCGCCTCCCCTTCAATCACCGCCTTGACCTCAACTTCCGACGCTATAATCGCCGAGGTTATTGGGATTTCTCCCTATACAACGCCTATTGCAACATGAGCACCATAGGCGTACAGCGTGACTATTCCGATAAATTCGACTACAACACCGGACAATATAACTTCTATCGGGTATTCAAGAAAATCAAACTCATACCAGTAATCCCATCAATATCTTACACATGGCTATTCTAAAATATTTCTTCCGCTACTTCCGGACCCTCTATTTCTCTCTGCTCCTTATCCTGTCGGCTATGCTGACGGGATGTTACGAGGAATTTGACCCCAACATAGCATCGACCCCAGTGCTATGCATGAACTCGCTCATCACTCCCGGCGACAGCATCAAAGTCAACCTATCACGCACCTGGAGATGGAATGAAGTCGACCCGAAAATCGTAATTACGGATGCCGATGTCTCGCTATTCGTAAATGATGAATTTAAGGAGACTATGGTATGCAAACTCGTAACTGACAATAATGACGGCTATTACGAATTTGATGAGAACGGCATTTATATTTATCACAAGAAAACACATTACGCATATCTTGCCGATTATATCCCTAAAAGCGGCGACCGCATACGCATTGAGGCACACGACAAGAAATATGGGGATGCTTCGGCAGAAGTGACAGTGCCATACCCAGTCGAAATAGATGCCGTAGAGACAACCATGCATAATTTTAGGGTTTACACAAATAAGTTCGGACCGGATACCTACGGGATGGATCTTGATATGTTGGTATGGTTCACCGACCCGGCAGACACTGATAACTTCTTTGAACTCTCATACCCCAAAAAACAATACTCCTGTTCTGACTATGAAGGCTCAGACGACCTTTCAACTGAAGACAGCTACTATGAAAGGGTGGATGTAAATTATATCGACTATTCGGGAGAACCTTTGTTTACCGAACATGTGTCGATATTGGAATCAACCATTACCGAGACATTCGGATATACCATCTTCACCGACCGTCGCATAAAAGGGAAGAGCTACCCTCTCCACCTAAAGTTTGAACGTGTTTCATACGAATGCTATAATCCCGACAAGAATCCGGAATTGGGGAAGGTAGGCATTACGGTCACGCTATCGCATATCGACCGTAGCTACTACGACCATGTGTTGTCGGTGTGGCAGGCAAACGACGGCATCGCCGGCTCATTGGGGAGTATCGGTTTCGGCGAGACGGTATTCGCCTACAGCAACGTCTCGACGAAGGCGGGCGTGGTCACCGCCGCTGCCCCCTACACCGTCAAGGTGCCGATCCGCGACCTCGTATTAGAGAAACTGGAGAAATAATAAAACACCGCCAAATAACGCTATTCTGCTCATGCAGATTTCCCGACGGTCGGACAGGCTATCAACAAAGTCTATCCGACCGTTAAAATTTTCATATTAATGCAACAGTTGTTTAATCTGATTTTGCAAATTTCCTATTTTTATTTAATTTTGCATCGCAATCTCGAAAGCAGACCGGACTTTCCATTATGCCCCCTCTACTTTTATTGAGGTTATAACCCAAATCAATAATTATATATGACATCTAGAAACACAAATCTTCAATCCGAAGTAAATCAGAACCCGCAAAAAAATATGATCTCAAAAATAGGCGGTCCTCTTTATTGGATACTTCTCGTGATAATGCTTTTCCCGTTTGACCTTGTGTTTGGAGAGAAATACCAATTCATCACCCCTCCCGTAGCACTCTTCATCGGGTTGGTATTCGCATTCACATTCGGTATCCCCTATCCTAAATTCAATAAGAAACTCTCCAAATATCTTCTGCAATTCTCTGTCGTGGGCTTAGGCTTCGGCATGAACCTTCAGAAGTCGCTTCAATCAGGAGCCGACGGCATGCTGTTCACCGTAATTTCCGTAATCGGGGTCATGGTCATAGGCGTGGTGCTCGGTCGCTACATGATGATTGACCGCAAGACCTCCTACCTCATCTCAGCCGGCACAGCAATCTGCGGTGGCAGTGCGATAGCAGCCGTAGGCGGTGCGCTGAAAGCCAAGGAGAACGAGATGGCAGTGTCGCTTGGCGTAATATTCATACTCAACGCCATAGCCCTCTTCATCTTCCCCCCCTTGGGACATCTATTCGGATTATCACAAGCACAGTTCGGCACGTGGGCGGCAATAGCGATACACGACACAAGCTCCGTAGTCGGAGCCGGAGAAGCCTACGGTGCGGAGGCTTGCGAGATAGCCACACTGATAAAGTGCACACGTGCCCTCTGGATAATCCCACTCGTATTCTTCTCAATATGGTATTTCCGCAAGGATAAGAGTGGGGAAGGCAAGGCAAAGATCTCCATACCCTGGTTCATACTTCTCTTCGTCGTGGCAATGGTAATCTACACCTACACTCCCGAGAGTGCTCTTCCTGTAATGGCACCCATCTATTCCAGTCTCGTCTTCATAGCCAAGAAGGCGCTGGTGGCAGTCCTCTTTGCAATCGGTGCGAGTCTGAGCCTTAAAGTGATACGTCAGGTAGGCGTAAAGCCGTTGATTCAGGCACTCACCCTATGGATGGCAATCGGTGCGACAAGCCTCTTCGTGGTGATGTATACGATCGCCTGATGCTCTTTTAGAAACATTCCTAACTATTCCACCAAAACTATCCATCTATTATGTCCCCCCGTCAATCAATCCTGACCCATGTCCGTCTCAGTTCACTGATGATGGGCATTGGTTGCGTATTCGCCGGCACTGCATGTGCTGCGATTGGAGGCTACACTGAATTATTACCTGCCAACCTGTGTATGATTTTCGTAATCTTCGCACAGTTGGCAGGCAATTTCTATTTCCGATATTTCAATGAAGTGCATGCCTGCGGCAATCATATCGACTCCAGGATCAACTCCCACTCCAAGTCCTATTCCAAGACCTTTCTAAAGGAGGGGAGCATCGCCTGCGCACTGATTGCTGCTCTTGCCGGATTATCGATAGCCGTATCAGGAGGATGGTGGACACTTATGGTGGGTATATTCGTCGCATTTGCAGGCTGGATAACGATGGGTGGCAACATGCCATTGCTCCGTACCCCTTACGGAGTCATTGCCCCGTTTATCCTTTTCGGGCCGGTATGCGTCATCACGACAGCCCTGATACAGATCGAACGTCATCCGGAGCATCCTCTGAGTTGGATTGACGTCGCTCCCGCCCTATATATGAGTATAGTGATGGGGTTGATGTGCGTCAACGCGACAATGGTATACGGATATAATAATTACTACCGCAACAAACGCAATTCAAAGGAAACTCTTGTAGTTGCCGTTGGCAAGAAATTTGCACGTGTGATATTCCTCTTGAACGGCGTCATCTATACGGCAGTGACAATTGTGATGTGCCAACAGTTGAATTTCTCATTGAAGGGTCTCGACATAGTCCCCTCCATACTCTGTCTCCTTATTGACATCTACATCTGGTATCAGATGCGCACACTGCCGCGCGAACATCATCACACCCTCATTGACTTCGCCAACTTCAACGTGCTCCTCATGGGTCTCCTCACCTTCATCATCTTCGAGATCACCGGCACACCCGACGTCAGCACAATGAGCTTCTTCGGTCTCTGATCCATCCGACAACTTCAAGACAAACAGATATAACGGAATTATGACGATATCGCCATAATTCCGTTTTTTATCACCGGCAACGATAATGGAGTCAATATAAGAAACCGAATAGCCACAATGGGATTTTATTGCTGAATCCAAATTCAATGTCATCTGCCACGACAAAGCTATCAGGAATATTTCGGATCTGGGCAAAACCTTTGCCTTTCCCTCCAACTTCAAACAGATAACGCCCATCCACCATGAAATCTCCATCTTTTGCAAATCCCACCTTATGACTCACACTAAGGAATGAGGCGAAGGTGCTTTCCCGTGCAGCCCCAATCTGCGGTGTGCCAAGTGCATACATCAGCGAGGAATTATCAAGCAATATTTTCTGAGGCTTCACAAGGGCTTTCGGACCTCCGACAGACATAAACAGCTGACGTATGATACCAGCCCTATCCAACAGATCAAATAACTTCAGTAGCTGACTTCTGTTGCTACCCATGAGTCCCGCCAAAGTACTCATATTGGGAATGTATGGCAAGGATGCAGAAACAATTGCCACCAGTCGCTTTGCCTTTATTAGAGTCTCATATTCAATTTTTTTCTCAACAGCAGGTATATCATATTCTATGACTGTAGATACACTCTGCACAAGCCGACTATAGTAGTCATCCGTTTTCATTGACTTATAGAACGGATAGTAACCTTTCTCCATGTACTTTCTGAACATCGGAAGCACATCTATGACCGACGATATTGAGGCTGCAATCTTTTCATGAGAGAAAAGTACATCTGAAAGGTCAAGTCGTTGCGGGATATCATATCTTTCAAACATCAGGAACTCCCTAAATGATAAACCGGGCAATGTGTGCATTGAAACACGACGAGATAAGTCGCCTATTGAATGATCTATCTCAAGCAGCGAGGAGCTTGTGAACACAACGTGAAGTTCCGGATAGGAATCATACAGATTCTTAACCTGTTGTTCCCATCCAATAAGCCTATGAACCTCATCCAGATAGAGATGCGAGACACCTCTATCCAACATATTTTCAGCCAATTCAATCAGAGAATGGTTGGCAAACCATATATTATCAAGAGATACATAAAACGATTTTTCACCTGTTGGATCCATCGCCTTGATTCTCTGCATCATCATGGTTGTCTTGCCCACTCCTCTTTGCCCCATGATACCTATCAGAGGTTGTTCCCAGTCTATTTCAGAGAAAAGGAAACGATGGAAACGCGTATTGACATCAGCCAGCCGTCTTTTATATGTCCTTATCAGAATATCCATATCTATCAATATTAATTATTTTGCAAAGATAATAAATTGTACCGAGTAAAGTACAATTTATTCAATTAAACCTTCAAAGGTACAATTCGCAAAATTGTACTAAGCAAAGTACAATTTACCAAATTAGACTATCAAAGGTACAATTTTAAGAATTGTATCGAGCAAAGTACAATTTATCCAATTAGACCATCAAAGGTACAAAAAATGATTTAATTGTTTGGATTTTGTCTGAAAACAGCGATTTAATTGTTTGGATTTTGTCCGAAATATAGTTTAATATCCTGTGTATATGAAGAATAATTACTAATTTTGTAGGCAAACTAAAATCCATTCTTATGTATATTCCGAGAATCATTGACAATTATCTGAAAGATTGGGCGGCAGACAATGCCATACGTAATGTGGATATCTGTCCCCTCTATGCCATTTCCATGATGAGAAAATTACTTTCCCAAAACAATACTTTCTGCTAAAGGATGTACTTTCCCCATCATATTAGATTGTCTCTTCAAATATTTTTAGTAATTTTGCACATAGACTTCCACGCTGTGGGAGCGTTGCTCAGAGAAGCATAACGCTACGGTACGCGGGAAATCTAACAACATATTTAAGAAAAGCGTATATTGACGCTTTGTTCTTGGCAACTCGGAACTTCGAACACTCCAAACAATCGCCAAAGGACAGAGTAACGATAGACGCCACGGGTATGTATATACCTATCCGGCTCATTTCAAGCACTGCTTGGAATGAGTTTGGGGTATCTGCACATAGCAGCGTGGAGTCGAAGTTGCTCGTTCTGGCGATTAAAGCAAGTTCGAAGGCTACGAGTTGCGGGACGAGTAACGATAAGACTCCCGCTTTTCTTTTTGCCCAAACAAATCTAATTATGCCATGTAGGAGTCAATGGCTGAGAAAGCGAGTGACCCGAAGTGCAACTCATTGACAACATAAATCAAACCCTGCGTAATGATTTGGTGTATACCATCAAATCAGGTAGTCGTGTGTCAATTGCAGCAGCGAGTTTTTCAATTTATGCCTTTCAGGAACTTAAAGAGCAACTGAAAGAGATCGATGAGCTACGTTTTATATTCACATCGCCGTCCTTTGTTACAGAAAAAGCTGACAAACAGCGTAGGGAATTCTACATACCCCGTCTTAACCGTGAACGGGATTTATTCGGTTCTGAATTTGAGATTAAATTACGCAATGAGCTGTCTCTTAAAGCCGTTGCAAAAGAATGTGCAGACTGGATAAGGAGAAAGGCTTGTTTCAAGTCAAACCGCACCAATGAGAATATGATGGGCTTCATCAATGTAGATGATGTCAATTACATGCCTATCATGGGATTTACAACTGTGGATCTTGGATGTGAACGAGGCAATAACGCCTATCAGTTCGTTCAACGCACAGATTCACCGATGTCTCAGTTCTACTTGAATCTTTTCGACCAAGTGTGGCACGATAGCGAAAAACTGCAAGTAGTTACAGACCAAGTTCTCGACAATATCACCAACGCATACAAGGAGAACTCGCCTGAGTTTATCTACTTTGTGACACTATACAATATCTTCAACGAATTTCTTGAAGATATTTCCGAAGACGTTCTGCCCAATGAGGCCACCGGCTTCAAGTCAAGCGTGATCTGGAATAAACTATATAATTTTCAAAAGGATGCCGCTCTCGCAATCATTAACAAGCTGGAAAAATACAACGGCTGCATACTCGCCGATAGCGTCGGACTCGGCAAAACCTTCACCGCACTTTCTGTAATCAAATATTACGAAAACCGCAACAAGTCGGTGTTGGTGCTATGCCCTAAAAAGCTGCATCAGAACTGGGTGACATACCGCTCCAACTACGTCAACAACCCATTGGTTGCCGACCGTCTGCGTTATGATATTCTCTATCACACCGACCTTTCCCGATCATCAGGACAGAGCAACGGTCTTGACCTCGAACATATAAACTGGGGCAATTACGACCTTGTAGTTATAGATGAAAGCCACAACTTCCGTAACGGCGGCAAGGTAACTACCGATGAAAACGATGAAAACCCTCGCGAAAACCGCTACCTTCAACTGATGAATAAAGTGATCCGTGCAGGAGTGAAGACAAAGGTGCTGATGTTGTCGGCAACCCCCGTAAACAATCGTTTCAACGACCTCCGTAATCAGTTGCAACTCGCCTACGAGGGGGATTCAGAGCGAATGGACGCACTTCTAAACACCTCGTCATCCATCGACAAGATATTTCGTGATGCACAGTCTGCTTTCAACCGTTGGTCAAAACTCAACCCGAAGGAACGCACCACGAAGAATCTACTCTCGCTACTCAGTTTCGATTTCTTTGAAGTGCTTGACAGCGTGACAATAGCCCGCAGTCGTAAGCATATCGAACAATATTACGATACCACCGACATCGGGAAGTTTCCCGAAAGGCTCAAACCAATCTCACGTTCTCCAAAACTTACAGATCTTCCTACGGCGGTGACGTTTAACGACATATTTGTGAGTGTTACTGAGCTTAATCTCGCCATCTACACGCCTTCCGACTTTATCCTGCCGAGCAAACTTGAAAAGTATATTGACTCAAAGGGTGGCTCACTTGGAAATCTCTCTCGTTCAGGCAGGGAGCGCGGCATCCGACAGCTCATGAGTATCAACCTGCTCAAACGATTGGAGAGTTCGGTAAATTCGTTCCGTCTTACACTGTCAAGAATTAAAAGGCTATTGGAAGACACAATCACAAAGATTGATGACTTTGATATCAACCATAATAATTCCAGTGTCGCAGAGCCGGGCGTTCATTATGGCTTTGACTATGATGAACAGGAAGAATTGGCAATGGTGGGAGGCACAAAAACAGCCGTTGCCCTTGCCGACATGGATTATATTCAGTGGCGCGAATATCTCGCCAAGGATCTCGATAATCTCCGCACACTGCTATTCATGCTCGAAGAGATTACCCCGGAACATGACAGCAAACTCCGGATGCTTATAGAAGACATTCGCTTCAAGTTTACGAATCCTATCAATCCCGGCAACAAGAAGATCATAATATTCACCGCCTTCTCCGACACTGCTCAATATCTTTACGAAAATATTGCTCCGCTTATCAAAGAACATACCGGACTTAACACAGCACTTATTTCCGGCGATGTCGAGGCAAGATGTACGATAAAGACACGTGAGAAGATGGATTTCAACAAAGTTCTCACCCTTTTCTCCCCCATATCGAAAGAGAAAACAGCCATATATCCAAACCTTAACAAAGAGATAGATGTGCTTATAGCAACAGACTGCATCTCCGAAGGTCAGAACCTTCAGGATTGTGACTATCTCATAAACTACGATATCCACTGGAATCCTGTGCGTATCATCCAACGCTTCGGGCGCATTGACCGTATCGGCTCGCGTAATGCAGTGATTCAACTGGTGAATTACTGGCCCGACTTAGACTTGGATGAATATATCGATCTCAAAGGGCGTGTAGAAGCCCGCATGAAAGTGTCAGTACTCTCTGCCACCGGCGATGACAATCCTCTCACAGATGCCGAACAGGGCGACCTAAAATATCGACGTGACCAGTTGGAACGTCTCAAAGAGGAAGTTGTGGATATTGAGGAAATGAATACCGGTGTCTCGATAATGGACTTGGGCTTGAACGAGTTTCGCCTCGACCTGCTTGAATACATCAAGCATGGTGAGGACATAGAGCATACCCCGATGGGGCTTCATGCCATTGTTCCTTCGTCAAAAGGTGCACCGCCGGGCGTAATCTTCGTTCTCAAAAATCGCAACAATGCAATCAATATTGACCGTAAGAACCGACTCCATCCATTCTACATGGTCTATATCTCGAAAGAATCGGAGGTAGTCATTGACCACCTTGACCCGAAGAGTATGCTTGACACAATGCGCCATTTGTGCCGTGGCAATGCCACACCGATCCTTGACCTTTGCCGCCGATTCAACTCCGAGACACGCGACGGTCAACGCATGGGTATGTATTCCCGGCTACTCGGCGAGGCCATCTCCTCACTAATAAAAGTCAAAGAGGACACAGACCTATTCTCGTTTCTCGACGGCGACAGCGGCTCTCTTTTCGGCAATGAGATACGTGGTCTTGATGACTTTGAACTTATATGTTTCCTTATAATCCGATAAAGAATGTTAGGACTGCCACCAACCACTGAAGTCAAACGACCGCTTCCAAAGGCACAGCTATTTAAGCGGTTTGATTGGTCCCCATCGCAACGAGAGCGTTTCGATGGTGATGTGTCGCGTCTTGACTTCGTGAATTGGATTTCCCCCCGCACCATTCCCGGTATTGCAGAAGGGAAAGAAGTAAAGGAGATATTCTTAGTCGAAGTATCACTAAAATCGCGTGATTTCGACACGAAGAATATCACCTTTCTTGCCAAAAGCATACCGCAACGCATTGTGTTTGCCCTGCGATTTGAGGATGAAGTGAGCTTTGCCGTCTATCACGACAAACTTTTCATTTCATCATGGCTATCAATTGATGAGGCAACCTTAACTATCTCAGGTTTGAATCTGGATGCCGTTTGGGAAAACATTGTTTCATCAATCGGTCAATTCGCTGTGGAAGAAGACAAATCCCTTTCAGAGCAAATCAAGATTGACGAGGAGCGCGCCAAACTGGAGCGTCAGATTGCGGCATTGGAGCGTCAAATGAACGCCACCAAACAACCTCGCCGAAAACGCGAATTATTCATTGAACTACAAAAACTTAAATATATAATCAATGCATAGATTTTCAAATGTTCATAAAACTAATACCGAGATTGAATCTCTATTGCGTAGTAATGATATACCAAAAAAATACCGATGGTATCCATTTTTGGTGTCAGAATTAGAGGCAGATTTATCCCATGGAATTTTTGATAGACTTAATTTAACTATCAAAAAAAACATAGCATATAGTTTACAGTATTTGGAGTATATCGACTTACAACTATCTGAACTTCAATTCTCGGACAGCCTATATTGCATGCTATATAAAAACTATATTATCACAGCTGCAGCTATTGTTGAGTCTGTATTTTATCATATACTTTTCTACTATAAAAAATTAAAATATCAATTATATGGCAAACCGATTCTTCATGATGTGAAAACTTACAAAGAAGGCGAAAAAACTTTTGTCAAGGTTGAAGGTCATAAAGAAAAACTTAATTCTCCTAAAGAAGCTGTTCAGGATTTTCATTTCCTTATAATTTCAGTTTTAGAGGGTAATTATCTTAATATTACTGATTCCAAAGTGGCTCGTTCATATATATCTTACTGTAAGGAACTTCGAAAACGAGTGCATCTACATCTAAATCAAGAAGCATGGACATCGGATTACCATATATTCTCTCATAAGGAGTATGCATTGGTGCGATATGTTTTATATAGAATATTATCAGACCCTTTGTTTGGGCGTGAAAAGCAATTGATATTCCCAGAATTAGAACAAGAATCTTTGAATGTAATAATTAAAAATAGATATAACTATAATAATGGATAAGTTGAATATGCAGAGCGGTGATTTTGTGCGAAGCAATGTGGCAAAGATTGCTACATTGTTTCCGCAGTGCGTAACTGAGCGACTAAATAAGGATGGGAAGCCAGAGCTTGCCATCGACTTCGACAAGTTGCGGTCGGAGCTAAGTGACGAAATCTTCGGTGATAGCGAGGAACGCTATCAGTTCACTTGGCCGGAAAAGCGCAAAGCATCACATTTGGCCAATGAGCGCACGACTATGACGCTTCGTCCATGTAGAGAAGAAAGCGTAGGTAAGGATGGAACACCTGGAGGTTTCGATTCTGAGAACCTTTATATTGAGGGTGACAACCTTGATGTGCTTAAAGTTATTCGCGAAACTTATCTTGGCAAAGTCAAGATGATTTATATTGATCCACCATACAATACCGGCAATGACTTCGTCTACAACGACGACTTCGCCGTCAGCCGTGATGAGTTTGAGGCGCATAGCGGACTATTCGATGAAGAAGGCAACCAAACTGTTGACCCAATGGTACGCAATACCGAAAGCAACGGTCGCTTCCACACTTTCTGGCTAAATATGATTTATCCACGTCTGAAAGTTGCCCGCGACATTCTTACCGACGACGGTGTTATTTTCATTTCAATTGATGATAGAGAAATATCCAATATTACTAAACTATGTGATGAAATTTTCGGGAATTCTAATTTTGTATGCCAATTTACTTGGAAGTCAAAATTAGGAAAGGTCGGTACTACATCAACTATATCGGCAGTTCATGAGTATATATTATGCTATGCTAAAAATGTTGATTTAGTTAATTTTGAAATGATTGTAAAACAATCAGATGGGCGTAAGGAAAACCTTAGACAATGGGGGGTGGCAGATCGACGCGAAGATAGACCTTCAATGTGGTATCCTATAACTATAAATGGTATTACTGTTTATCCATACAAAGACAATGGAACAGAGGGGAGATGGCGTGTAGGGGAAGAAATGGCAAAAGAATTGTTGGCATCAAATGCTCTTGTTTTAGGGAATAAAGACGGTAAGTATAATATATACCGTATCTTTCCCAAGAGCGAATCGATATCGGCTTATACGACTTTATTACTTGATGATATTGGAACAACGGCAAAAGGAGCGATAACTTTAAAGGAACTCAAATTAAACAAAATATTTGATTTTTCTAAACCAGTTGAATTGATTAAACATTTTGTTTTTTTGTCAAAAGATAAACAAGGTCTGTATCTAGATTTCTTCTCCGGGTCTGCTACTACCGCACACGCTGTAATGCAGTTGAACTCCGAAGACGGAGGCAATCGCCGTTTCATTATGGTGCAACTCACTGAGGAAACAGACAAAGATAGCGAAGCTCGCAAGGCCGGATATGCCAATATCTGTGAGATTGGCAAAGAGCGAATCCGGCGTGCCGGGAAGAAAATCAAGGAGGAGGCCGGACTTCAAGGTCAAGACCTTGATATCGGTTTCCGTGTGCTCAAACTTGACTCGTCGAACATGGAGGACGTCTATTACACTCCCGAAGATTTTGATGCGAATAATATATTCTCATCTATTGACAATGTAAAGCCTGACCGCACTCCGCTCGACTTGTTATTCCAAGTGATGCCCGAACTCAATATCGAGTTATCAGCCAAAATTGAAGAAAAGGAAGTCATTGGTAAAAAGGTATTCTTCGTTGATGATACCTATCTTATCGCCACCTTCGATATGGATGTAAACGAATCAACCATTACTGGAATCGCCAAAATGAAGCCACAATACTTCGTGATGCGCGATGCCTCTGCTGCCAATGACAACGTACTCGACAACTTTGAACAAATCTTCCGTCACTATTCACCGGATACTATCCGCAGGGTGCTATAAATAAATCTGTTAAGATGTGTCAACCCCGACACCTTTGGTTATCAATTAAAAAATTTTATCCAAAACATCATTATTATAAGAATTTTTGTTATATATTTGTAGATTAATATGTAATTAAAAATAACATGTCGGAACAGGAACTCAATTCTTATCGTTTTGTGTCAGGTCTTGAACCCGGTGACGAACGACTTAGCCAAATCATGAAAGAGGCGGCTGAAACAGCTATCGCCCGGCATCAGGCAGCTGAAGCACAAATTTCTATGAAAATAGATTTGATGAGAAAAGAATTACGCGCCAAGTGGAGCAATCAAATTAAATCCGCAATCAATGGTTAAACCTAATCACAAACCGGAGCTTATAGTTATTGCCGGACCTAACGGATCCGGCAAAACCACTGTTACGCAAAAATTCCTGCACCATGAATGGGCTGAAGGAACAATCTATATCAATCCTGATCAGGTGGCAAAAGATGTTTTTGGCGACTGGAACTCCAAGGAAGCTGTACTTAACGCCGCCAAATATTGCTCAGAATTGAGGGAGAAAAATCTCAAAGAAAAGTCCAGTTTTGTGTTTGAATCCGTTTTTTCCGCTCAAGATAAAATTGATTTTATTTTAAGGGCGAAAGAAGCCGGATTTTTTATAAGATTGTTCTTTATTGCAACCAAACATCCCTCCATCAACGCATCACGAATCACTAAACGAGTAATGGAGGGCGGACATGATGTTCCGATTGCAAAAATTATCTCAAGGTATTACAAATCAATTCTTAACTGCGAATTAATCGCAAACGTAGTAGACAGGCTTTATGTCTACGATAACTCAATAGATGGAGAGGAGGCAAAGCCTCTTTTCCGATTGTCGAATGGTGTTTTGGGTAAAATGTATGTAGATAAACTGCCGGAATGGGCAAAAAACATTTTACCTAACAATGAAATTCAAATTTAAGATACAGTCATATCAAACAGAGGCGGTGAAGAACACCACCGACATTTTCACCGGACAACCCAACAGGGATGCCTCCAAGTATCGCCGCGACCTCGGTAAACGAATTAAAGGAGTAATCCACTTCGATGGTGACGATGACGGCTACCGTAATGCCGACGTAGAGCTTACGTCAAAACAGTTGCTTGAAAATCTCCATTCTGTACAGACGGCTGCCGGAGTACAACTCTCCAAATCATTAAGCAATATTGAAGGTCTCGGTGCAGTCAATCTCGATGTGGAAATGGAAACCGGTACCGGCAAAACATACGTCTACATCAAAACGATGTTCGAGCTTAACAAGCTATATGGCTGGTCGAAGTTCATCATCGTTGTGCCAAGTATCGCCATCCGCGAGGGCGTGGCAAAATCTTTCCGTATGCTCGAAGAACACTTTATGGAGCAGTATGGTAAGAAAGCTCGTTGGTTTGTCTATAACTCGTCAAACCTCAACCAGCTTGACCAATTTTCACAGGATGCCGGACTCAATGTAATGATTATAAACACTCAGGCATTCGCTACCTCTATGAAAGAGGGTGGCAGGAGCAAAGAGAGCCGCATAATATATTCCAAGCGCGACGAGTTTGCATCGCGTCGACCTATTGACGTGATTGCTGCCAACCGTCCGGTTATCATTATGGACGAGCCACAGAAAATGGAGGGTGCAGCCACGCAAACCGCTCTCAAAAAATTCAATCCGCTTTTTGTGCTTAACTACTCAGCCACGCACAAAACTAAACACGATACCGTCTACGCCCTTGACGCACTCGATGCCTACCGTGAGCGTCTTGTGAAGCGCATCAAGGTTATCGGTTTCGAACTGAAAAACCTTCGTGGCACCAATGGCTATATGTATCTTGACAATATTATATTGTCGCCAAGCAAGCCTCCAATGGCAAGAATATCCATTGAGGTGAAGAATGTCGCCGGTGAACCACGCCGACATTTCAAAACCTTTGGGGTTGGTGATTCACTGTTTATTGAGTCCAATGAACTGCTCCAATATAAAGATTATACTATCGCTGAGATATTCCCAGGCTCCAATACGCAACCTGTCGGCTATGTAACATTCACTAATGGAGTCACACTCCGCAGGGGGGATGTCGTTGGTGATACAAACGAGCTGCACATGCAGCGTGTTCAAATCCGGGAGACTATCAAGGCTCATTTTGAGAAAGAACGCCTGTTATTCAAAAAAGGCATCAAGTGCCTGTCGCTTTTCTTCATTGATGAAGTGGTGAAATACCGCTCTTACGATAGCGTTGGTAATCCGGTCAAAGGTATTTTCCAACAGATATTTGAAGAGGAATATGCACGCCTTGTAAATGACGAGTTCCACATCTTCGATGAGGAGTATAACAAGTATCTGCGTCGATTCGCGCCATATCAGACTCATCGCGGCTACTTCTCAATTGACAAGAAGGGGAAGATGATAGACACCAAGACAAAGCGCGGTTCTGACATAAGCGAGGAAGCGTCGGACTACGACCTTATCCTTCGTGACAAAGAGCGTCTGCTCAGTTTTGACGAACCTACACGTTTTATCTTCTCTCATTCGGCACTGCGCGAGGGTTGGGACAATCCCAACGTGTTCCAAATTTGCACACTTCGCCACAGCAATTCCACAACTGCAAAACGTCAGGAGGTTGGCCGCGGATTGCGTATATGTGTCGACAAGAATGGCATTCGTCAGGATAAAGAACTGCTTGGCGATGAAGTGCATAATATCAATGTGCTTACCGTAATAGCTAATGAAAGCTACGCCAACTTCACAAAAGACCTACAACGTGAAACACGAGAAGCATTGAGAGAACGTGCATCCAAAGCCTCCACAAACTACTTTGAGGGTAAGACAATCAAAGTTGATGGTCTGCCACATGTCATCACAGACTCTGAGGCAGCCCGCATAATGATTTATCTTGAAGATAATGACTATGTGGATGACACCGGGGATATCACCCCGAAATATCATGAGGACGTTGCCGATGGATCGGTTGCTCCATACGGAGAAAAACTCGCTCCAATAGCAGAGGGTGTGACCCGCCTTATCAACTCCATCTTCGACCCCTCACTGCTTGAAGATATGACTGAAAATGGAGGTAAGACAAAGTTGCCCGAACCAAAACTCAATGCCAACTTTGCCAAACCGGAATTTCAGGCTTTGTGGAAAGCCATCAACCACCGGTATGTATATACAGTAAGTTATGACTCTGTGGAGTTGATTGACAATGCCATATTGCATCTCAATACCGATGAATTGAAAGTACGCACGTTACTCTATATCAAGATTGAGGGTCAGCAGGATGTTGAGGATGTAACGCAGTTTGGAGATACCAAGTCAACGTCAAATGAGTTGACTGATGTGAGCACATCATCAGTAAAATATGACCTTATCGGTCAGGTGGCAAAAGGGGCCAATATCACCCGACGAACTGCCGCAAAAATCCTTCAGGGGCTTAGTCCTGCAAAACTCGCTTTGTTCCGCAATAATCCCGAAGAGTTTATCCGTAAGGTAGTGGAGATAATTCGTGAGCAGAAAGCCACGATGATCGTTGACCATATCCACTATCATCTCACAGAAGGGAAATATAATTCCGATATCTTCACTGCGGCAAGCCGTGCTGACTTTGACAAGGCTGTTCAGTCTTCAAAGCATATAACCGATTATGTTGTTTCCGACAGTAAGGGTGAGCGCGACTTTGCACACGATCTGGATGAAGCGAATGAAGTCGCGGTGTATGCCAAACTGCCCCGGACATTCAGTATTCCCACCCCCGTAGGGAACTACGCTCCCGACTGGGCAATTGCCATGCAAAAAGGGGACGTCAAACATATTTTCTTCATTGCAGAGACCAAAGGCTCATTACAATCCATGCAGCTCAACGCAATAGAAAATGCCAAGATCGACTGTTGCGCCCAACTTTTCGAAGAAATCTCTACGGACAATGTCAAGTATCATAAAGTAACTTGTTACCAAGACCTTATCGATGCTATGACTTCTGCGAAATAAAATTTAGACTCCATTCATAAAAAGCGATAAGATTCCATTTTTGAGAGGGGGTCTTATAGCTTCCAGTGGTAGCGGGAGGGATAGGCAAGGAGCTTTCTTTTTGCTCTTACACCCTCGATGAGGGCGCGTAGCGCTGTGGGCAAATTTATGGTGCCGTTGCGGCTTGCACGCCATGCTTTCAACGGGATGCGCAGCAACAGACTCACCGGGGAATATATCATTGACATCACTGCGCCTTGTCCTCGCAGTATCGGAGCCGTAGCCCGTCCCCCTGTGGAGGGCTGCGGATGGGCGCATAGACGCCTGTCGATATACCGGCAGTCGTAACCCCTCCTTATAGCCGATACCACAAACATCTCGTCCTCCCCACATCCAAGCATCATCCTTCCAAATCCCAGCACGTCTGCACCGGGTCCGAAACCGGGATGGAACTGCAAATCGCCTATCCTATCCCTGCGGAAAACTATCTCCACACAGGAGACCCAATACCCTTTCGGGAATGGCAATCCAAGACGGCAATTGGAGGATGGATACCGCTTCCCTCCGGGCATATCCGCCCGGAAGAGCGCGACGTCAATCGACGGCTGATCCGCAAAGGCATCCGCTACCCCTTCCAGATCCTCCTTACGGAACACAAGATCATCATCCGCCACGACCACCAGCCCACTGCGGCAATGCGACAAGGCATTGTTGCGGTTACGCGACACTCCCTCCTCATCAAGCCGCCACACCTCTACATCTCCCCTACACTCCAATCCCTCCGGCAACGGCATACCTTCGTGACGTTGCCAAGAAATAACATATCGTACCCCCTCAATGGGTGGAAGCAGCATCCTCTCCACCCACTCTATGCGGATGCCGAACGTGGCTATAGCTATGTCTATACTCTTCCTCATCTTCTCCCTATATCATCAAATAACCGTTCATCAAGGAAATTACGCCTACGGGGAGCAGTAACAACACGTTCCCTCTTCCCGGAGACAGAATCAGACCTGTTCCTCCGCTTCCGTCGGGCACGTTTCCCGTTCACCTCCGCAGATTCCTTTGCCGCATTATTCAGGGAATCACCGTCAACCAATATCTCAATATCAGCCGGAGAGATGTCGTCATCCTTGCTGTCGCACTGCCGGAATATAAGTCCGATGCCGGTAATAAACAAAGCGAGAGCCGCGACTACAATTACGCCGCGTCTCTCGGATGATGTCAGTGGATTCTTTTTCATAATCAGAATGGATAGCCTATTGCAAGATGGAAGGCGAAGGCATCCTTAAACGGTATGTTGAAATATCCAGGCTTATATGGTGCGTGAAGACCATAACCGAGATCACCACGTATCACCATCATGCCGATATCTACACGAAGTCCCACACCTGTGCCCAGAGCGATATCCTTCAGGAAAGTAGCCCCTTGCAACTGACCTCCGGGACGCATCGGGTCATTCTTAAGAAGCCATATATTGCCGGCATCAAGAAATACTGCCCCATGAAGCACACTCACTATCGGGAAACGGTATTCCGTATTCAATTCCAGTTTAAACGTACCGGTCTGGTCAAAATATCCATCCTTGACAGATTCCGGTGCCCGATACGAACCGGGACCTATTGACCTTACCGTGAATGCTCGTATGGAGTTGGCACCCCCGATATAGAACTGCTCTGAATATGGCACCTCACGCGAATTTCCGTAGGCGTGGGCGGCTCCGATAAGCACTCTCGACACAAGCCAATGGTCTGTCGCCTTAATCAACCGGCGGCTGTAGACAAGTTGCGCCTGTCCCTTCACAAACTGTGAGAAGGGGGTGCCGAACAGCTTCTTCTCACCTTTCACGCCACACGCACTCCATATACCATTGAAGATATTGCCCGCCTCTGTCACTGTAACGGAGAAATTGATGCCATTGATACGCTCGCGTTCAAAAAACTTGTCGAGAGTATAGGTGTATGACATCTGCGGGATAAACTGATTCTGGAAACTGAGTGCCACGGCAGGATTCTGCGACATGATCGAGTCAAACTCATGGGTGGTGGAGATCAGCTTATTGTAGGAGAGCTTGAATGGAGTGAACTGATTGACGGAATTACGTGATGCTTTCCATTCGTATGTGATGCCGGTATTGAACTCCGCCAGCTTGAAGAAGTGCGGACGGTTCAATATGCTTGCGCCGAGATTGATTGTGGTCCAGTTAAGTTCCCTGTTGGTACGCTTTATAAAACTTGGAGCCAACATACGCGGGAAAGCAAGACTCGCATTCAGTCCGAATTCGTAACTGTTGAACACGCTTCCACGGTTGCGTCCCGTCTGCCATTCATAGGCGGCAGTAAGCTGCAACCCAAGTCTCTCGCCACCGCCGAAGAGATTGTTATGCGACAGACCGAGGATAAGACCCGGACCAAGATAACTGTTGGATTTCGAAGTGGCGTTCACCTCTATCGAAGCCTCAATCGGCTGATCAAACTGGCAGGTGGTGTAGACATCAAGGGTGGCGTTTCCGGAAGTGGTGTCCACAGGCACCGGCTGTATCTGTATGTTGCCGAATATACCGAGACGGGAAAGACGCGTCTGCGTGCGATTCATATCACGCACAGAAAATATCTTCCCCTCGCGGAATGTCACGCATGAGGGTATGAGATTCTTCCTCAACCGGGCAGGACGCATTACTATGACGTCGCCTCGCTTAGTAGGGATTGTATCCGGCGTGCCGGGATCGCTCTGGCTGTCACGCAGGATAGTGGTGTAGATATTGCCTGTGCGATATTGCTGGCGTGCCATCTTGGGAGTGTTGGCGGCGATTGTCAGTTTGATCGCCACATTGCCGGGGGTGATCAATGAATCTGCCAGGAACTCAATATATTCCGGACGGAAATAATAATATCCCCTGTTGCGCATTGCATTGACGATACGGATACGTTCGGAGGCAAGGGAATCCACACAAAACACCTCACCTTTCTGCAGATACGGACTTTTCTTCGCCACGGAATCAACAAAGCGCGCCATCGGTTCCGGCTTGTCAAGATAAATGATGGAATCTATGCGATACGGATTGGTAAGGCGGATCTCATAGTCCACACCGGCTTTCTTATGATTGGTCTTGCTGTAGCGTATGTCGTAAGTGGCGGTAGAGCCGAAATATCCATTATTATCCAGAATCTGCTCCATCAGCTTGACACGCATCTCAGGCCTCACCTCACTTATCAGCACAGGAGCCTTCACAAGTTTATTATACAGCCATCCTTTGAGTCCGCCGGCACTGTCGTTCCAGTTGTTGTAGACCCAAAGACCGAGAGGAATCTTTATGAAGGGAGCCACCACGTAGTCATTGGCGTCACAGTTGGCAGCCTCTTTCAGCCCGTCGACAAGCGCAATAGGAGCCTTCTCATCTCCGGGTGTCTCCACATTAAATTTCCCGACACCGGTGTAGCGTGTCTCTCCGGCACCCAGACGACGGGTGGTGGAACAAGACACCGCCGCCAAAGCCATGACTGCCAATGCAATCAACGGCATATATATCCTTATATTTCTGGTCATCATAATCCTGTCATTCTTTATTGGTGATGGAATCGGGTTTTATACTATCCTCTTTTATAACCGCACTCTCGCCGGGAGGCACAACTTCAGTGCTGTCCTTAGGCACCGAATCTTTTGGCAATGCCGGGAACATCGGACGCGCAATAAGATCGGATTTCTTTTCCGGTATCCACGTGCTAAGCCTGAACAGATTGCGGAGATTTGCAAGACGGCGTTTCATCACGAAACCGACACCAGTCTCCGTAATCTCACCCTCAAGGATACTTTCGTAGCCCGTGTGGCGGAACAGACGCATATACATGGTGACGTTGCTCGTCTGCTTCAGCATGTATTCAAACGATATGTCGCTTATCAGATTCTCCGAGAAGTTCTCATCGGCAGAGGCATCAGTGGTGTAGTTGCCACCGACTGAGATCTTGAAGCGGTTGTCGAACAATGACTTCGACATGCTGTAGCTATAGCTCATCGTGCTTCCGGTCTCTCCGTTGACCGTCTTGTTATACTGATCGACGCCGAAACTGAGGTCTACGCCCTTCACATTATTTGCCAGCCAACTGTTGAGCTGCGATGTGAGCAGACCATAGAGCTGCCCCTGGAGAAGGTCGTTGCTTGCTGTCCTGACACCCTGACCGCTATACTGTCCGGTAAGCAAGAGGTTGATCGCCGCCATGCTCCTCTGGTCAGCACTCATCGACAACAGTTCGTTCTGCACGGTCATGTCGTCTTCCGTTGACAGGTCAAACTCCACCTTCGGAGAAGAGAGCGTATTGGATACGGCAAGTTTCACCAGGAAGTTGACAATACGAGAATTGCCGTTCTGGAGAAGATTTGCCTTTACATCATCGGTAGCGGATATATTGAGTGTAGGATTCATAATATCTCCATTCCAATGCACGTTGCTATTGGGATTGAACACAAACTTCTTCTCACCCACCATCGGCACACTATATCTGACGTAGCCGTTGCCTACCGTCAGCTGTCCGTTAAGACGCATATCACCCATATAGTTCTGGAAGTAATTAAGAGTGCCCGATGGAGATACTTCCACTTTACCGTTGCCGGTAGTGGCAGTGCCCGGTATGTCAACCGTCACCTGCACTCCGGGCTGTATCGTAAGACCCGCCACTATTCTCATAGCCATAGCCGGAGCCACGCTGTCGACGACAACCACTTTCGTCGTATCGTTGAAGTTGACAAACTTCACTACATCGGAGGCATCCTGCTGCGTAAGCTGCGCCGTTGTGGGTGACACTGCATATGTCACGTCAGTGGCAGAAAGCACATTCACATCCGCAGTCAGGTTGAGATGGTCAAGCGCACCGGAGGCTGAACCGTTAAGATCCATAAACAATTTGCCATATATGTCGCTTTTCGCCTTCTTGGTGTTGCCGATAAGCTGGAAATTGCTTGCATTCATTGTGAGGTTAAACAATATGGATGAGAAATTCCGCGCATCAACCTCACCATTCAGCACAAGAGGATTGTTGTTGGCTCCCCATATATTGAATCCATTCATACTAAGTATATTGTCAGCGACGTTGATTGAGTCCTGTCCGAATTTCAAGGCAGAACCGATCATAGGCACAAAGACACTCACTGAATCACACGCCAGATTTCCATTGAAGACGGGAGACGTGAACGTGCCCGACATATCAAATTCTCCATTAAGATAACCCGACAGTCTCGCCACATCATTGCCAAGGAACGGATTTGCCACTGACAAGGGGAAGCGCGTGAGTTCCAACCCCAATTTCTTAGGTTCCAGGTTACCCACTGAATCGGGGCGCAGCATCATCTTTGCCACCATTGCATCCTGCTTATCTATCTTTAGGTTCAGCAACGCGCCGGTAGAACCATCGTTGTTGCGTCCAGCCCTCAGACCAAGGTCAAAATCTCCCACACGCAATTTGTCGTACGTGAAATCTGTCACGGAAAGGCTACCTCCACCATACAACCAATCATTGACGTATCCGACATTAAGATCAGCATCAACAGATGCTGTAACAGGGGGGGCGAACACCGATAACTGTAGGAAATCCTGTATCTTGATATTGTCAAGCACAAGATGCAGTTCATCATTACCGTTCTTACCCTCCTGGGTCTGCATAAGTATGCTGCTCTCCTTACTGTTCGCCATGAGATTTGCATCCACACGTTTAGTGAGGAGATTATAATCTATATGGTTGTCGTCATTGAATTTCCACGGCATATAGGCTATCGTAGCCTTCAGTGGCGTGAAATGGACAGACACCACAGAATCCGTGACCGCACCTGTCATACCGAGACGGTAGCCAATCTCCCCCTTCTGGTTGAATTGCGTCATTGATAGAAGCACACGGTTTGAACCGAAATAACCATTAAGATTGACGTCAGCAAATTCCGCAAGCGAGTTATTGCTTCTGTTGCCCATGTGCATGTAGTAGTCAAGCAACTTACCGCGCTGACGTAGATTGAGAGAAAGCGTGTCAGCCCTCATGGTGCCGTTGGATGCCTCCAGCAACCCGACATGACCGCTGATCAGCGAATCATTCGACAAATGGGCATATACAGTGTCAATACTCATGCCCATAGTATGGAGATACTGACCGACAAGCCCTTTACCGGACGCATTGACGTCAAACCGGAACGACGGCAGCGTCCGCTGTATGCCTGCCACGTCAAGATTACGTTCCTTCACCTGATGCATCACGGAATCCGCCACCAGTGAGAAACTCTCGACAAGTGGCTGCAAACCGGTGTCGCCGGCAAATTCCACGCTGGTCATGCTGGCATCCATGCGGGCATTGACCCTATCGACAGTAGACTTGAATGACGCGGTGAGCGCACCCGGCACAGAAAAATATTGATTGCCCGATGTCCATTCCACCTTGTCAAGGCGTATGTCGGCATTATATAGCCATTTTTCCGGACTTGCACTTCCCCGCAGCGTAATGTCCATCTTTCCATTATTAACTTCCGGACTGATCCCAAGCTCATGTAGATCTATCTCCCTAAGGTTCCCTGTTATGTCAAAGGTGTATAGATCGGGAGCCAGCGTGCCGGCACCCTCCACACGGAATCTCATCCCGGAATTATCCGAAGTCGCCACAAGGTCGTAATTACCGTCGCTCAACGTGACATCGGCAGTTATATCCTTCAGAATCTTTTTCTGATATACCAGTGAGTTTATATCGAGCTTCACATCGGTCACTGCATTATCCAACGTAGGATTGAAACCTGCCCCACTCGCAGTCATGCTTCCTGTCACCTTCCCTATACCGAGTTCCGGCATGAAGTAAGCCACATTGACCTCTCTCACCTTAAGGTCGGCGTCATATCTCTCCGACGTCATGCCCACTTTCCCTTGTGCGGCAAGATCTCCGGCAGAAGTCATAAGGCTGAAATTGACGCCATAGTTCTGGTTGTCGGCAGTGGCGTCACCCTTCAGTTTCAGCACTGGTATTCTCATCGGGAGTTTTCCAAGCATACCCTCCACGATGCCTGGATTCACCACGTTACCCTCATACTTAAGGCGCGCCTTCAGCCGCTTATAGTCAAGTGCGTTCTGCGCATGGCCGGAAGCATTAAGCGACAACACGCCGGGCATGGTGATGGTCAAACCGGGGATATCCACGTCTGCCAACGTTCCTTTTGCGCCAAGATCAAAGTTAAGTGGTGTGCGCGACGGTATCTTCCCAATATAAGTATTCAGCGTCGGCATGAATGCCTCAATGTCGGGCATACCGAGACTTCCCGACGCTTTCACGTCAAGAGGAGCCTCCGGCTTCATCTCCATCAATGCAAATGGGATGCCGGCAGTGGCAGACAATGAGGAATAGAGAGTCTTTACCTGAAGATCCTTCAAGGCAAGTCCGGCGGAATCCACCGATACCACGCCACTACCTTCCGTAATCTGCAGTCCGCTACGCTCCTTCGCAGCGATTCTGACTATAGGGAGCTCCACGGTGGACGCTGCATTATAAAATCCGGAGAGAGCGATATCCACATCCTTCACCTCAATATATGAGGGGTCAAAACCGGGCATGGGCGTTGCATCCTTCACGGCATAAATGGCAGCAAAACGGTTAAGTTCCACAGTGTCGCCACGTATTATCATAGGTTGCGACGGGGTTGCCTGCACTGTATCGGCGACGGGGGCGGGATGGGATGCCAGATATTCCGGAGTGGGCGTATAGTAGGTCACGTCGCCATCGGCTGCCCCTAAATATGAAGCGGACACCTTATTATTGCCGAGATCCACCACTCCATTCCTCAGCATGAGTGAACCCGCCTTCAGCGAGAGCGTATCAATCGTAGGCAACATCGACATATCAAAACGGAAATTGTCAAGCCGTAACTCATTTGCCTTTATAAGGAACGGTACGGCGGCGGTGTCGGTAGGGGTGGGCTTCTGTTTCCACACATCCATATACAGCGAGAGATTGCCATCCTTCAACACTCCCTTGTTGAGAAGTATCGAACCGGATGCCATATTTGCAGAACTCTTATCGTCAACCTCAAGCAAGCCCGCCTTCACTTTAAGCACCATCGAGGAATCGGGCGACACCATGCGGTAATAGCCGTCGATGAGTCGCAGGCGGTTGATATCCACGTCAAGGCTGAACAGCGGGCGCAATTTAACGTCGGCAATCACCTCTTTAGCGTAGACCATAGTATCACCACCAGCCTCAACCACTGTCACACCCGACAATGCGACATCGACAGGCCATCTAAGCCGGAATCTGTCAATGCCTATCTTCATGCCCGTAGACTTCTGAACAATATCACACGCCATGTTCTTGACAAACGTCTGCACAGGCGGCACATACAGTAATATGGGCAATGCAATCAATACCAACAGCAACCACATCAAAGTCTTCAGCGTAATCCGAAGCCATTTGTTGCGGATGAGATGACGGCGCGGTTTCTTGCCATCCTCATGGTCTGGAGTGGGGGCGTTTCCCTGCTCAAGATCTATATCTTTGTTAGTTTCTGACATAGTGCTATCTTTTGTGGAATTGTGGAATATCGAATTGTGGAATTTAGTATCGCGGAATGTAGAAATCTACAACCAATGCCGCTGAAGACGGCTCCAAAGAAAGACGCATATCACTACACCGGCTACGTCTGCCACCATATCTCCGGGATCAAACCCTCTGCCCATTGCCATCCATCGCTGAATAAATTCTATCAGTATCCCTAATGCGGATGAAATGAAGGCTGCGATAAGCATTACCCCTGATCCTGTCTCTCTCCAGCCATGCTTCCTCTGATAATCCAGCAGCAGCATCACGGAAAGGAATCCGAACATTATGGCATGCACCACCTTGTCGGCACCCGGAAACAAGGTCGGGGCGTCATCCCCCAATGGATCGGGCATCAGTGTGAGCCAAAGAATGAGCAATGTCGTGATTATCGAAAAGAGCCAATAAGGCAATCTTGAAAATATTTCTCTTATTCTGTCCATTTCTTTTCAATTTTTATTGAGGCGGCTTAATTCCGCAACTTCAATACGGCAACATGCGTCCCTACTCTCACTCCTATTAACATTAACATCTGTATAAAAGTTTTAACATTCCCTCCTATTTCCACTATATATTTGCCCGCACTCTCCCCACAGGCACCACATCAGCTTCATCACCATATTTCATCGGTCGGCTCCTCGCCCGACACTCATATCTCACCATTAAGCCACGCATCTATTATCTTGCGCGACAACGAAGGCATAGTGGGTATCGACGGGGGATTCTCACGGGAGAAAAATCCACCCTCTGTAAGTTCTCCATCGGCAAAACTAAATTCGCCCGACTTATATTCCGCGGTGAAGCCGATCATCAGCTGATATGGATATGGCCAAGCCTGGCTGCCATAGTAGCGTATATTCCCTATCTCAAGCGAAGTCTCCTCCATGACCTCCCTTGCCACACACTCCTCAAGACTCTCGCCTGTCTCCACGAAGCCTGCCACCAATGCCATGACGGGACGGCTAAGACTACGTGCATGCACCAGCAACGCATCATCCCCCCTCTTCACAAGCACTACTATGGCAGGGTTTAGTCTGGGGAAATACTCTTTCCCGCATTTCGGACAACGCTTGCTTATCTCCGAGCATCGCTCAAGAGGCTCGCCATCGGCAGAACAATGCCTCTCCGCCTCATTCCAATTAACCAGTTCCATCCCCTTTGCGGCGGCACGAAATTCCTCTTCCGACATGCTGCCCCAGGATTCACGCAATCCACGTCTCACCATACGTTCGTCTGCGTTGCCAACCGAAGCAAGCGATGCAGCTACGTATTCTCCGAAACGATACGTCTCACAACACTCCGAAAGCACCACCTCTCCGGCTACCGGCAGGCGGAAACATCCGTCACACTCCGACAACAACAGTTCGCCGCGCGACGTCAATATGTATTTCTCCATTTATTTATCCAGATTTTCAAGCATTTCAAACGGCGTCAGTCCTGTCAGTGGATGACGCCACCAGGGCATCAGTTCAGCCAATGGCTGAAGCACGAAACTCCGCTGCGGCATACGGGGATGGGGTACCTGAAGATGAGGCAAGTCAATCACCTCACTGTCAAACGTTATCACGTCGATATCTATCTCTCGGTCGGTATACCCTCCGGAAGCCGTGCGATGGCTCTTTCCGCTTATACCCTTCTCTATGTTCTGAAGCCTGCGCAACGTCTCTTCAGGATTCAAGTCCGTCTCAAACGTAAGTCCGACATTCAGAAAAGAATGAGTGGAATCAAACCCCCAAGGGGCTGATTCCACTACATGACTTATCTCGAAATCACCGAACTCCATGCTTATCGCACGCACTGCCCGGCTAATATTGAGTCTTCGGTCGCCAAGATTGCTTCCGATGTTTACCGATACTAACGCCATCAGAGAGATTTCTTCACTTCCACCTCCTCATACGCCTCTATAAGATCGCCCTCACGGATATCGTTGTAGCCCTGCACTGACAGACCGCAGTCGTAGCCCGACACGACATCCTTGACGTCATCCTTAAATCGCTTGAGAGATCCAAGCTCGCCGGTATAGATCACGATGCCGTCGCGAATGACACGCACCTTGCTCGTGCGCTTGATCTTGCCATCGCGCACAATCGCACCGGCAATCGTACCGACCTTGGAAATATGGTAGGTCTGAAGCACCTCTGCCGTGCCGGTGATCTCCTCCTTGATCTCCGGTGAGAGCAATCCTTCCATTGCATCCTTCACCTCTTCGATAGCTTTGTAGATCACGGAGTAGAGACGTATCTCCACGCCCTCCTTGTCTGCCTCCTTGCGTGCTGCTCCGGAAGGACGCACCTGGAAGCCGATGATTATGGCGTCGGATGCCGCAGCTAGCGTCACATCGCTCTCCGATATGGCGCCCACACCCTTATGAAGCACGTTGACCTGAATCTCGGGAGTAGACAGCTTGATGAGCGAGTCGGAAAGAGCCTCTACAGAACCGTCGACATCGCCCTTGACAACGAGGTTGAGCTCGTGGAAGTCGTTGAGCGCACGGCGGCGACCAAGCTCCTCAAGACCGGGACGCTTCTTGGTGCGCAGACCAAGCTCGCGCTGCAACTGCTCACGCTTGCCGGCAATCTCGCGTGCCTCCTGCTCCGTCTCAAGCACGTTGAATGTGTCGCCTGCGGTAGGCGCACCGTTCATACCGAGGATAAGCACCGGAGTAGAGGGACCTGCCTCCTTGACACGCTGGTTACGCTCGTTGAACATAGCCTTGATTTTTCCGTAGTGGGTGCCGGCAAGTATGACGTCGCCCACACGGAGCGTACCATTCTGCACAAGGACAGTAGCGACGTAGCCACGTCCCTTGTCAAGACTTGACTCTATTACCGAGCCGACAGCAAGACGGTCGGGGTTTGCCTTAAGGTCAAGCATCTCTGCCTCAAGCAGCACCTTCTCCATAAGCTCCTCCACGCCGATACCCTTCTTTGCGGATATGTCCTGGCTCTGGTATTTACCGCCCCATTCCTCCACGAGGTAGTTCATTCCGGCAAGTTCCTCCTTGATCTTGTCGGGATTTGCTGCGGGCTTATCTATCTTATTGATTGCAAACACCATCGGAACGCCGGCAGCCGACGCATGGTTAATTGCCTCTATAGTCTGTGGCATCACGTCGTCGTCAGCGGCTACTATGATGATGGCAAGGTCGGTCACTTTCGCACCACGCGCACGCATGGCGGTGAACGCCTCATGACCTGGGGTGTCGAGGAAAGTGATGCAGCGTCCGTCGGGAAGCGTCACGTTGTAGGCACCGATATGCTGGGTGATACCGCCAGCCTCGCCGGCAATCACGTTTGCCTTACGGATATAGTCGAGCAGCGAGGTCTTACCGTGGTCGACGTGACCCATGACAGTCACGATAGGCGGACGCGGCTGAAGATCCTCCTCCTTGTCCTCTTCAGGAGAGATGGCCTCCGTCACATCGGCACTCACATATTCTGTGGTGAATCCGAACTCCTCAGCCACAATGTTGATGGTCTCGGCGTCAAGACGCTGGTTGATCGACACCATGACGCCAAGGTTCATACACGTGGCGATGACGTTGTTGACGGGCACCTCCATAAGGTTGGCAAGGTCGTTTGCAGTCACGAACTCGGTGAGCTGAATGATCTTGCTCTCCGCCTCCTCACGACGCTGATTCTCCAGCTCGCGGTTGTGGATAGCCTCCTTCTTCTCCTTTCTCCATTTCAAGCCTTTCTTGGGAGTCTTGCTGGTGAGACGTGCAAGCGTTTCCTTCACCTGCTTCTGCACATCCTCCTGGTTTGTCTCCGGCTTCTGCGGACGCTCATTTCTGCGGTTGCCGCCTTTCTGTCCGCGGTCGCCACGCTTGCGGTCGCCGCCGCCACCGCCTTGCTGACCCTGCTGGTTGTTCTGACCCTGCTTGTCGCCACCCTTCTTCTTGTTGCGGTTCTCCGATCCGAATCCGGGCTGGGAAGCAGCCTTCTCGATGTCGATCTTCTCCTTCCCTATACGCTTGCGCTTCTTGCGGTCGGCATTCTGCTGGTCAGCACCCTGGGAAGATGATGCACCACCCCCCTGACGGTTCTTGTCGCCACGACGTCGGTCGTCTTTACCACGCTTTTTCGGACGTGTCGACTGGTTCAAGCTTGATAAATCGATTTTACCCAACACTTTCAGTTCCGGCTGAACCGGTGGAGTGCTCAGGCGGAATACGCTTCCTGGAGTCTCTTGCACAGTGTTTTTCTGATCTTTCTGCGACTCTTCTTTTACAACGGGAGCCTTCACTTCTGTCTTCTCTTGTATTGTCTTGTTTTCTACGGTTGCCTCCGTGCGTACTGACTCTTTCTCATTACGCACGGGCGCGGGAGCCGCCTGTCGCCCTGCTCCCGGATTGGATGCAGAGGCAGCGATCTCCTCTTTTTTCACATCTTTGCCGCCATTTCTTCCACGGTTGCGTTCATCTCTCTGGCGATCGGAACGCGATCGGTCCTGACGGTCGTCTGAACGTCCTCTCTGGCGGTCGGAATCATGACGGCCACGGGAGTCGCCACCGCGGCGTCCGTTGCCACGGCGGGAGCCTGCATCAAGGTCGATCTTTCCCAGCACTTTCAGCCCCGGTATACCCGAGGTGGAAGTGCCGCCCGACATCTCTGATGTGGCAGGATTATCTTTCTTAGGCTTGCGCCGGCCGTCGGTCTGTCCGTCGGCCTCTTTCTTCAATGTCTTGTCGTTGTTGAATTCATTCTTCAGCAACTCAAGTGAGGAGTCGTCTATTCTCGCGTTGGGATTGTTTTCTACATCCACATCATGTCGTCGCAGAAATTCCACCACTGTATTGACTCCGACATTTAGGTCGTTTGCTACTTTACTGATTTTTATGCGCATATATTGGTGAAGGGTTGTTTCTTTTAATTTATGAGGAAAGATTTATGGCTCACCGTCGCGAATCAGTCTTCAAATTCAGATCTGATCACGTTGAGCACATGCTCCACAGTGTCGTCTTCAAGATCGGCCTGCTCAAGCTTCTCGGGCGTAGCGTTAAGCACCGCCTTCGCTGTGCCGAGTCCTATGTTTTTAAGCTGCTCGATCACCCAGTCGTCGATCTCATCGCGGAACTCATCAAGATAGATGTCCTCCTCACCCTCCTCAATGTCGCGGTATACATCGATGGTATATCCGGTCAGCATTGTGGCGAGACGGATGTTGAGTCCCCCCTTGCCTATGGCGAGAGAGACCTCCTCCGGATGCAGGAAGACCTCAGCCTTCTTCTCCTCCTCGTTAAGACGGATGGATGAGATACTTGCCGGGCTCAATGCACGCTGGATGAAGAGCTGGGGATTGGCGGTATAGTTGATCACGTCGATGTTCTCGTTGCGTAGCTCTCTGACGATGCCGTGGATACGGCTTCCCTTGATACCCACGCATGCACCTACGGGATCTATGCGATCGTCATAACTCTCAACAGCAATCTTAGCACGCTCGCCGGGGATACGCGCAACGGCACGGATAGTGATCAGTCCGTCGTGGATCTCTGGCACCTCCTGTTCAAACAGACGGCGGAGGAAACGGTCGTCGGTGCGCGACAGGATTATCTTGGGATTGTTGTTCTGATTGTCAACACGCTTCACGATCGCCCTTACCACATCGCCCTTATGGAAGGAGTCGCTGGGTATCTGCTCATCCTTAGGCATGATCAGTTCGTTCTGGTCCTCGTCTACAAGAAGAGCCTCGCGTTTCCACACCTGGTGAACCTCCCCGGAGATTATCTCACCCTCAAGCTCCTTGAACTTGGATGAGATCGCCTCCTTCTGAAGGTCAAGAATCTTCGACTGGAGAGTCTGACGGAGATTGAGGATGGCACGGCGTCCGAACTTCTCAAAGAAGATCTGCTTTGACACCTCCTCGCCGATCTCACACTCAGGGTCGATCTCACGCGCCTCTGATAGCCCGATCTCCATGTTCTCGTTGTCGACGTCATCATCAGCCACGACCTTAAGATTCTGATATATCTCGCAGTCTCCCTTGTCCGGGTTCATGATCACGTCAAAGTTCTCGTCAGAATCAAACATGTTAGCAAGCACCTTGCGGAATGATTCTTCGAGAACGCTTATCATAGTGGTCTTGTCGATATTCTTCAGCTCCTTGAATTCGGCAAACCGGTCGACCATATTTACAGTTTCTACTTTCTTTGCCATAACACTTTAGAATTGTAGCATGTATTTAGTATATTTCACCTCATCATAACGGAAGACGTGGTCCACCTGCTCAATGACAGCACGCTTCGCCCCTTCCGGCTTAACCTTCTCCTCGCAAACGACCGTGAAAGCATCATCGCCGACCTCACGGAGCATCCCATGATATTTCTTGCCCCCTTTCGTCAGCACCTCCACTTCGTTGCCAAGATTCTTATCGTATTGACGGCGCACCTTGAACGGTGTGGTCAAACCGCTTGATCCGACTTCCAGTTCATAATCCTCCACGTCGCGGTCAAACGCCGACTCGATCTCGCGTGTAAGATCCACACAACGGTCAATGTCAACGCTCGTGTCGGAATCTATCTCTACCCGTATTTCGTTCTGTCCGCTTATCGACAGATCTACAAGAAAAAGGTCGCTCCCTTCAAGTCGCTCCTCTATGAATGCTGCAAGTGCGGTTTTATCTATCATCTTCTCTTATTTGAGGCGGTTGGATTGCATGCAGAATCAATACATGATGGTAATGGAACCAAGGAATGCGACGCTGCCTGGCAACCGACATTTTGTTAAAAAAGAGGAGGAGACTTACGTCCCCTCCGGAATGTTTTTGCAAAGATAGTAAAAATAATCCCCATTATTATTTAGAAGGGATATCTTTTAATGCTTTTATATATTAAATTAATATTTTTTAATATACATTAAACTAATTTAACTATACCAGCTCCCCTTCTATCGCATTAAGAAAACCTGCCAACGCCGGATTGGAACTAACCACTTGCTTAAGATATTCGCGTGGCGGAAGCTGCTTGGCACCCACCGGTTCGGTAGTAACCTCCACTTTCAGGCTCAGGTAGTCATTTTCAAGTCTGTCACGCAGATATTCAAGCAGACGCCCCATTGAAAGTTCAAAAGACTGCTGCTGCGCCGGATGATCCACGACAATACGATACGTATGCTGGTCTGCCGGCACAGGATGAGAAGCGCGCATGGCATTAACAAGGATATGGAGCGACGGATTGGATGCCGCAAAACTCCCCCATGCCTCCATGAAAACATCATGGTTGATAGGCTTATTGCGTCGGACAAGACCTGAAGCCTGGGGCGACGATGACTGCCGCTGTGCGTTAAGACGGAGAGTGGATGGGCGGGGCGCGACACGCGGACGTCCTGCGGCGGGAGCCTGATTGGGCGACGTCTGTGGAACCGACGGTTGTGGAGCCATTGGCTGCACAGGCGCAGGCTGCGGCGATATCGACTGCTGAGGCGGCATATACTGTTGGTAGTCGGTCGGCTGCTGGGGTGATGTAGACTGATGCATAGGCTGCTGTTGCACTACCGGTTGCTGCGGTGACGTCGGCTGTTGCGATACCACACTCTCCACAGATGGAGAGGGACGCCGCTCCGCAACCGGATCGCCCAGCGGCATTCTGCGATCCAGCGAATCAAAAGGGGGCGAGGCTGGTTTGAGCAGCTGACATAACCGGATGAGCGTAATCTCCACAAGCAGACGCTTACTTGTGGCAGTGCGATAGTTGAGATCACATTCACTCAGCAATCTCATCGCTGCATAATACCATTCCACAGGAAGAGTCTTCGCCTGCTCCGCATATCGGCGTGCCACCCCTTCGGAAGTCTCAAGCAACGTCACAGTGCGCTCATCCACTGCCACCAGCAGATCGCGCACATGGGCGGCAAGACCGTTCACCAGGAAGAGTGAATCAAATCCCTTATCGCGTATCTGCTTATATACCAACAGAGCCGACGGCACATCCCCCTCTCTGAAAGCATCCACAAGACGGAAATAATAGTCATAGTCAAGCACGTTGAGATTGTCTATGGTCTTCTCATACGTCACATCCCCCATCGAGGAGGCTGCCACCTGATCGAATATCGACAAAGCGTCGCGCATGGCTCCATCCGCCTTCAAGGCAATCACGCCCAACGCCTCGCGCTCAGTAGTGATACCCTCCTCCTTTGCCACATATTCAAGATGGTCAATCATGTCGTCTACCGTGATCCGCTTGAAATCATATATCTGGCAACGGCTCAATATCGTGGGTATCACCTTATGCTTCTCCGTGGTGGCAAGGATGAAGACCACATTCTTCGGTGGTTCCTCCAGAGTCTTCAGGAAAGCATTGAACGCCGCATTTGAAAGCATGTGCACCTCATCTATTATGAATATGCGGTAATTGCCATTCTGAGGCGGGACATTAACCTGTTCGGTAATCGAACGTATATCGTCGACCGAGTTGTTTGACGCCGCGTCCAACTCCACAAGATTGAACGACGTGCCCTGCTCTATCGCACGGCATGACTCACACTGTCCGCATGCCTCGCCATCAGCCGTAAGATTCTGGCAGTTGATTGTCTTGGCAAAGATACGGGCGCACGAAGTCTTGCCTACGCCACGCGGTCCGCAAAACAGATATGCCTGCGCCAGACGATGGCTTTCTATCGCATTTTTAAGGGTGGAGGTCAATGCCCTTTGCCCCACCACGGTCTTGAACGTAGCTGGTCTGTACTTGCGGGCCGACACTATATATGGCTTCTCTTCCGACATGCTTTTCTTGCTTTCTGTGGTTTTTGCTTGCAAATATAATACTTTTTCAGACCCCTTCCAATCTGAATATTCAATTTTTAACATCACAACCTCAACAATCTCTTACATTCTCACAACAATATTCTTTCGCTTGCGTTAAAAAATAGAAATTTCCACTTTGAAGGAATTTTATTTCGGTAATCGTAAAAAAATAATAGGATTACTTAGAAGTCGTTTAAACTTCATTATCACTCGTAAAATTCATAACAATGGAGAAAAGCAAACTTTATACCCGTACAGGCGATCTCGGCACCACGTCTCTCGTAGGAGGGAAGCGCATAAGGAAGGACGACACCCGCCTGGAGGCATACGGCACCATCGATGAGTTCTCATCATTTCTCGGAGCCGTATTATCCGATCCGGATTGCCCGCCTCATGAGAAAGAGACGCTGCTCGGCATCCAGAACATGCTTTTCAATCTCGGAGGCTATCTGGCGTCTGAAGTGAATGAGAATGGTGAAAACGCCGTGTGGGTTCTGACTGATGATGACCTGAAGGCTCTGGAACATGAAATAGACCGTCTCGACTCGGAGACCCCGAAAGTGAATGCTTTCGTGCTTCCGGGTGGCACACCCCTCTCCGCCAAGGCTCACATCGCCCGCTCCGTATGCCGACGTGCCGAGAGAAGGATACTGACGCTTGCCGAACGCGAATACGTGGATCCTCTACTAATATCCTACGTCAACCGACTGTCGGACTATCTATTCATCCTCGCCCGCTATTTCAACCATATCGCCGGTATAGACGAAATAATCTGGCACAGATGACAATTGACCTAAGAAGCGAATAAATCCGGTCAAGACCGACATAAAAGGCGCTGACATAAAAAACAGATAAACTGAAACAAATAACAAATAAAAACTGAAAAACTATGTATTGGACATTAGAACTCGCGTCTAAACTTGAAGACGCACCCTGGCCCGCAACAAAAGACGAGCTCATTGACTACGCAATGCGCAGCGGCGCACCACTCGAAGTAATCGAAAACCTCCAGGAGATGGAAGACGAAGGCGAGACCTACGAAAGCATCGAAGAGATCTGGCCCGACTACCCCTCCAAAGACGACTTCTTCTTCAACGAAGAGGAGTATTAATTGTAAAATATCCCATAAACCCAAGACACTCAATCGGATAAACAAAGAACCATTTGTTTGTCCGATTGTTTTTTGTGTCTATATACAAACAAATGCACAAACATAACCACCTCATTCTCAACATGCGCTTTATCCGCCATGCCCATTTGTTTGTCTAAAATACAACCCCTTTCCCGACCTTCGTGAATATCGACTATACGCATGAATATCTCCTCCCCTTTCCTCCCCATTACTTCATGACATTTCATCATCATGACAATCATCATGACAAATAAGTCAACCCTTTTCGGCTACTCCCTCCGCGACTACAAATACCGGCACACACAATCCGACATAGACCGTTTCCTCGCCCGCTGCCATTACCGCCACTTCGCCGAGTAAATCACGATTATAACCATTTTTATCTTTTTCACACTTTATTCACATTTAAGCATAGTGATTTTGAGTTGTGATCAATATTTACTATCTTTATTTACTATCTTTGCTGCATAATAAACTTTAACACTAATCATGTTATATGGAATCTCAAAGACCTCTTACAAAATTCCAACAACGAGTAAAAAATATCAAGACATCTCTGTTACTTCCGGGGGCTATTGGTAATATAGCCTCTCTTTATTTATTTAGAAAACTAGATAAATCAGAAAAAATAGGAATTATAGGATTGCTAAATTATCCTTTAATAGGAGCTATGGGATGGCTAAATTTTCTTTTTGATTTGGAATCATTACCATCGAATAAACGAGTAGCAATTATGATTCTTCCTTATTCCAAAATAAAAAATGTAAGTCCTTCAAAATCTGGAATTATATTCTTGCCTAAGATTATAGGCATTCCGGATTCGTTCACTTTCGATGGTAGTGTAGAAAGTGGGAAGCTTTATGTGCTTGACCCTCGTAATGATAAGAAATATTGTTCTGCGGATATCCTTGCTCAGGATTTAATTAATGACAGAATCCTTGAGATGAAGTATGTTTTCGAGCGTTTGGGAGCGACTAAACTTGATATTTCGTATCAGGGTAGTGAGGATAGCAGGGAAAGTCGGGATTTTGATTCTTCTAATGATTTGTCTGGTACATATAAAATATTTGGCTTAAATCATTCATCACGTGAGTTAGAAAGTTCAAGCCGAATAGCCTCTAAATATTATCAGTTTGAGATACACAAACGGCTTACTGGTAAAAAACTTCCAATTGATTGGAACTCTCTATATTGGTATAACAGTGATGGGGTGTTACAAAACGAGGTTAAAAGCATATTGGATGGCTTGACATCACAGGTGTCTTTTAAGACTGTGATGAGGAGTTATTCAAGTCAGGGTTCATCTTCTTTGACAACTGTTAAACAAGGCCTTTCTATCTTGAATACACTCGGTCTTTCCAGAGAATACCAAGAGGCTGAAAAAATGCTCTCTGAGTTATCAAAATCCACGATTTGGGAAGTTAATGTGGAATTTTAGAAGTTTCCATCTTGTCAAGAATAAAGGTGTATTGACATCATCTATCATCAAGGAAATTCAGAAGATGCTGGAGCACAATTCAGCGGGATTCCGTAGCGTGCCCGGAACAGCTCTTAAAAGCGCTTGTCTATACCGCAATTTTTTTGTAACTTTGCATTAGGAAGTAACGATAATTACCTGAAAATGACCAATAATTAATGGTAAGAATATAGGGCGCAACCCCTAAACAAACAAGCGGACTCTCACTCTGTCGTTACAGGCTCTGGTCAGCCCTCAATACAGAAAGGGAGTCCCACGATTAAGTTTTGATGAACCAACTATACGATATATATTGTGACGAAAGTTGCCATCTTGAACATGACGGGGAAAAGGCCATGGTTCTTGGAGGGATTTGGTGTATCGATTCTATACGCAAGAGAATCGCACGAGATATTCGAAACCTAAAGGTAAAATATGGACTCAATCCTCGTTACGAAATGAAGTGGAACAAGATTTCCAAAGGGAAATTAGAGTTCTATATTAAGGTAGTGGAATATTTTTTTTCCAATGAGAATCTACACTTCCGAGGAATGGTCATTCCAGATAAAAGTATGCTTCGCCATGCAGATTTTGGTCAGACACATGATGATTTCTATTACAAGTGCTATTTCAGCCTGATTAAAACTTTATTGCAGCCCGGAGACCATTATAATATCTATCTCGACATTAAGGACACCCGTGGGGAGACAAAGGTCAGAAACAGCCTTCCTTTCTGAATACAGGCATCAATCAAAGAAAAAACTGAAAGAGTATGAGGAATGGAAAAAGAATGAAGGTGTTGGCATCAATACTCCGGATGAACTGATCGCGTTGATACAGGAGTCCATAAAAAAAGCAAGAGGCTAACCTGTTCAGCCGCCTCCGTAACTCCTTCAACTGCGTGGTTGATGAGCTAATCGTGTCGCAAAATTACGACTTTTCCATGAGATAAACAAATTTTCGGGTCTAAAAGTTGAAAAAATAAAGGTGAACGAATGTGTAAATATGTGAAGTGCTGATGTGTCGCTGATGATAGTTCAGAATATAAGCGTCAGGTATACACGAAGTCAGGGGGCTACTCTCTCAACTACGGCACCGACCCTCCCAAGTGGAGAGCCGGTGCTATATTGTGCAATAAAGAACGATATTGCAGTTATATGTCAAGCAACCTGCCGTTGTCGTTCCATTGACCATACATTTCACCACGACGTGTGGCATCAATGAACTTTTGTAGGCGGCTATGGAAAAGCTCCGGATCATTCCTTTTTATCTGAATCGTATCAATGCGCACCCTTCGATACAATTCCGGGAATGAATTGAAATTTTTCCAAAGGGGATCTTCCTGTTTTAAGGCTTCCAATATCTCCGGCATTATCTCAAACTCTTTGGTGGGGTATTGAGCGCGACCAGCCTCCGTCATTCTGCCAAGAAGTTCCATCCTTCTGCATCTCGCTTTATTCAGTTCCGACCATATAGAACCTTTGCGACGGGGCACAAACCTCTGACGGGTAATGCCATCTTCGAATTTCTTGGTCATGCCATCAATCCAACCAAAGCACATCGCCTCCTCAACAGCATCAACATACCAAAATGTCGAGCCATCATCAACAGGCATACCTCGTTTGACTGTAATCCAGCACTCTTTCTCCGTGTCGTGATTAGCTACCAACCACTTCCGAAACTCATCAAGGTCTTTAATATCGAGAACGTTATTCATAATGATATACGTTATACCGTTTTCCTCCCAATAATGGTCATTTACATGGTAATCCTTATAGTCCAAGTTCCACTTTATTTTCTTTAGGGATGGGACTCCTCCATGCAGTATTCTCTAACCTCAGCGACGTGTCACGTCCTATGATGTTTAAGGATGTTCGGGTTAATTTGTTTTCATTTTGCAAAGATACAGAACAAATTCGACAGATGCGTCAAACTCTAAAGTAATTTATTCTTACTGCGGTCATAGATTACGCATACCAAAGACCTGATAGTATATTTGTAGTTCCGCTCGGTTGTCTAAAAGACTGAATCGAAAGGGCTGTATTCCATCGCCTTTCATCGTCAAATATACGTGTCTATCTCAACATAGATAATCAAGTGATATTCAAGGCTAATTGATTTCTTCAACTAAGAGGAATATCAATTGCGAAATATCTCATAAACCAAAGACATTCAATCGGATAAACAAAGAATTATTTACACAACTTCGGGATAAAAGAGACCTGGAAATTGGAATAGACGCTTAAAAAAGTTGCCGTTTCGTTTGGTGATATCAATGACATTTAATAATTTAGAGGCACCAAACAATAAAGCACATATCATGATTATCATGGATAAAGTTAGCGAAATCTTTTGCATGTAGATGATTTTTGCAAAGAATTTGGTACAGAGATGGCAAAACAGCCTCTCCCAGCCTCATAAGAGCGTCAATTATTGAAGTAGAAATATCTAACTATCAAAAGAATGATCGGATATAAATATTTCGGATATGTTTTTTTACTCACATGTTTTATAGCATGTGGAACAAATACAAGTGCTGAAACAGGTGTGGAGCAAATTACAGAGAATGTAACAGTTAATGATACAATTGTTGAAAATTCGGCTGATTCCGTACTGATTAATCGTGTTTATGATAAGTTCGTATTTGCGATTGATGCTGAGGGTAATGATAATCCAACGGATTATTTCACAACCAACGCATTGAAAAAACTTCAGCACGACTATGAATTTGATTGTGACAGAGGACCATGTTACGCTTACTATGCATTGAGAACGCAAGAACAGGATTCTAAGCCAAATTCGGAAGATGTATCAAATATCCGCAGAATAGAGTCTATTGGCGATGGATGGTATGTCGTATCGTACTTGGATATGGGATGGTCCGGTATGACTCGTATAAAAATCGTTGATGGAAAAATTGACGACTACGAACGATGTGTCTCCGATTTATAATTGTTTGTGATGATTGCGCGAACCACCATTTTTATTTCCCATGTTTTCTCTGAAATGAGTATAAAATTACTGAACATCTTTTCCCAAACACTAAACATCTTAATGCAATGACTACTAAAGCAGCTGAAATCTGTCGTTATTTCCGTGATGTATTGACCTTTAGGAATTATATCGAGGTTCCTGACGATAATGATTCCTATTTCACTATCTCTGATGAGGAACTGAAAACGGGAAAACTTAAGAAAGATGATACCCGACTGAGATTGGCTGAAAAGTGGTCTTCTGAAGATAAAAAAGATGATGATGATAATCTTTTAGAAATCATCCTGATTCCCAAAATCGTCGTTGATATGGAGCCCAAATATACTCCAACTAAAACAAAGGATGCAAATCAGGTATGGGAATATAAGAAAATCAGCCTTCTGTATATAAAAGCTACCTTAGACAGGAAATCCTTCGAGATAAGGAATAAGACAGGAGAGAGTCTGGTCTGGGCTGACCCATTGGTGAAAAGTGCAGATAATATATTCGTGGAGTTCTTTCGTGAATTGTTCTATAAAATATTCAGGAAAGATTCACAGGGTGAAATGGTAAAGTTCAGGTTTAAGAATGCTCCGTTGGAATGTGGAGAAGAAAACTGGGATCAGTATATTACCGGAGTTGACAAACATTTTGAGAAACGCACCGGCAAAAGCCTTTTCAATTCAGATAAACTCTCTGATGAGTATGGTAATTCCCATAATTTGTATATGGACGATCATCTACGGCAAACAATTGTAATGAAAGACGATGTAGTGTTTGCCAGTAAAAATATCGAGAGTCTACTTCATGTAATCGAGAATAAAAGAGATGAGAAATTACCTCTTTTTGAAAAAATGATTCTTGGGAACGAGAAGAGAAAGATTCTGAATGAGCACAAAACAGGAGAAAACCTTAAGAATCATCTTGGGCAGATGAAGGCTGATTTCCCTCTGGCAGATGCACAACGTGATGCGGTGCATTGCGCCTCTATCTTAGGGAATGGGGATGTTCTTGCGGTTTCCGGACCTCCGGGTACAGGCAAGACTACCATGTTGCAAAGCATTGTAGCAGATATGGTGGTTAGAATGGTGGTCAACCATTATGTGGACGGCGACATAAATGATGAAGAATCTTATAGTGCCCCACTTATCCTTGCATCTTCAGCCAATAATAAAGCTATAACGAATATAATAGATGCCTTCGGCAACGAGGATGACGACACGTCGAAGGTGGATATGTTCCACAGATGGCTGTGTTATGAGTCAGACAAGCGCAAAAGATTTGTGCCGATGGCGGTGTATTGTCCTTCAGCTTATGCCGGCAGAAAAAGGATTTCACAATATTTCGTCACCGGCATGAAAGGTGGTGATGATTACAAATGCTTGCGAAAAAAATATGCGACCGATTCATCTGATTTCTGCAACAGAGCCATACGTGCATTGTGGAAAGACGAAATATTTGAATATAAAAAGATAGAAATAGGGAAAGGGAACAGTGATAAAGAAATAATCGGAGCCATACTCGCCGAGCTAAAATATAGGATTGGCAAACTCCATAAAAAAATCGCCTATATAAGTGCTCAGATAGAGCATAAAGCTACCTCTTCTGCCTATGTGAAGAATATCATAGACAGTTTGTTTCTTGAATATAATACGAGAGAATCTGTCAAAAGGTTTGAGACACTTTATAAAGATAACCCGGAATCTGTAAGAGATGATCGGGAATCACTTGACCGTTTACTCGACTTGACTCTTCGCTTCGATCTTTACTGGCTCGCCGTGCATTACAATGAATGTAGGTGGATTATACTACTTAAAAATAAAAGCAATAAGGATAATGAACCAAGAGAGGTATATGGCAAGTATTTATGGAATGAGATAAAGTATATTTGTCCGTGTGTGATAGCCACTTTCTACAGAGCTCCAAAATTATTTGAATTTAAATCAAAAGATCGCCTGAGATATAATTTCGAATTGGCAGACCTTCTTATTGTTGATGAGGCAGGTCAGGTAAGTCCGGAGATTGGGCTTCCGACTTTTGCCCTTGCCAAGAAGGCTCTTGTAGTCGGGGATGTGAAGCAGATTCCTCCTGTGTATAGTGTACCGGAATGTTCGGAAGAGACTTATTGGTCGAATAGGGTCAATCCTGAAATGAAGGATACGGAAAGAGACATCCTTTCATGTTGTCGTTCGAATGTAATGGCAATATCAGAGAATAGGTGTAATTATGAGAGAATCACGCAATCAGGTAAAAAAGAACCCGGTCTTTTTCTTAATGAGCACAGGCGTTGCGTAGATGAGATAATTGATTACTGTAATAAATTGATTTATTGCGGAGAACTTGTTCCTAAGCGTGGAAGTAATACAAAGAAGGGTAGTAATCTTCCCCCACTTGGAATCTATATAGTGGAAAGCAACAGTGAGCTCAAAAGCGGCAGCCGCATCAATCAAAAAGAGATAGATGCCATTTCAGAATGGCTTGCGCAAAATGAAAAGAAAATTGAAGGTATATACAACAAAAGGATACAGGAACTTGTCAGTATCATCACGCCATTTAAAGCACAAAGTCTTAAGATAAAAGAAGACGAATATCTGAAAAAGTTCCAAAGTGGTACAGTTCACACTTTCCAAGGAGCCGAGAGTCCGATAGTGATATTTTCCCTTGTATATGGAGCAAACGATAATCCCACTTTCATCAAGAGCAATCATGAACTTATGAATGTGGCAGTATCGCGAGCCAAAGACCATTTCATAATTTTCGGGAGCAAAAAATGCCTTGAGAATAATCGTAAGGACAAGGCATGCCGGCTGCTACAAGATAAGCTGGAATCCCTCAATAATCCATTCTAATCTGCATCATACGCTTCCGTCTTATCATTTGACGGAAGCGTATTGATTCATCGTATGTCTGCATCCGTTTTAAAATGCGAGATTTCATCCGAAGAAAATGAGGGGCAGGACGGCTACGAACCATTCCGTGGTAGAGGATGTTTATCATCATTATGTGATTGTTCAATACTCTTTTTTCAAAATTCATTCTATGGAAAACACAACGGATAACAACATTAACCCGACTGCCGACTGGCGGGGGCTCACCATCTATCAGGTGATGGTGGGCTCTTTCATCCATTCTCCCGAAGGGGCAAAGGGGTATAGTAAGATGTGGGGACCTGACAACAATACAAAGGATGGTAATCTTCAAGGCGTCATTGAGGCTCTTGACCATATCGCTTCCATCGGAGCAAATGCCATCTGGCTTACCCCCATATTTGATAGCCGAGGTGCCTTCGGTGGTGAGAAACTTCAGGCTTCCGGTTATTTCGCAAAAGATTATTTTGCCATTGACCCACATTTCGGCACTGAGGATGACCTGCGTGAACTTGTAAACAAAGCGCACGAGAAAGGTATGTATGTATTTCTTGACGGGGTGTTCGGTCATCACGGAGGGGTCGAGAAGCCGTCACCATCGGGACACATCATTGACTCCACCCCTACCCTTAGCGAACGAGGGGAGGAAGGGGGCGAGGGCAACGTGAAATACCCCGAATCCCTGGAATATTTCAAGGAGGTGGCGACATATTGGATCGACAAGTTTGAGATTGACGGATGGCGTTTCGACCAGGCATACCAGCTCTGTCAGGATGGGCATAATTACTGGGTGGAGATTCGCGATGCCATACGGGAAGTGTGCGACCGTCGGCGCAATGAAGGGAAACAATGGGGCGTGCTCGGCTACATGGTAGGAGAAGACTGGAGCGATGCCGCAGGGATAAGCGCACGAGTATATCGCGACGGCGGATTGACGAGCGCCTTTGATTTTGATGGGAAGACACTCATCAGCGGACCGATGGGAGACCTGTCTGACGGTGGTCTCAACAACGGATGGGATGACGTGATCCACGTATACTCCAGCCCCACCTCACGCGGATATTGCTCTGATGATGTGCTTCCCAACCTTTTCGTAAGCAATCACGACGGATTCCGAGTAGCCGACCATTTCTACGACAACGATGATGAGATAAATGTGAAGACCCGTTTTGCCATACTTGCCGGCTATCCCGGACCCGTCACCCTTTACTACGGCGATGAATTTGCCGACCTCAGCCGTGACGACGACGGTGCACAGCCCGACAATGCCGCACGAACGTCGGGACACATAATGGCTGACGATGAACGTTCGGCAAGAGTCTACAACTACGTGGCAAAAGTAATCAACTTCCGCAAGGAGAATCCGGCAATGTGGCGAGGTACACAGGAGTTCAACCGTTACCGCAACGGTGATGCCGAGGTTCTCGTGGTTACAAAGACCGACACGGATAGCGACAACAAGGCGGTCATGATCTTCTCCGACCACGACACCACCGAGATTATTCCCGGCATCCCCTATCCCGTCGAAGTGAAAGCCTACGTCCCCGAGCTACTGCGCATCAGCTGACACCTTTTGCCTCCTCTCTTATTTTTTCGGGATAAGTGAAGTGAATTGTGACAAATTTACCCAACATTCCCAAACATCTCCATTATATCGGAGCCTATCGGGAGTATCGGGTGCAATGCACCCGATACTCCCGATACACCCTACGCGGAAGGGTACACGAAATACATTTGCCATATCATTTGGTAATCAGTGATGCGAGATATTATCAGGAGAAGCAGGAAATGTTTTTTCGTTACTATGACTATTGGATTGGGATTGAATTACTGAATTTTTTTTGTAACTTTGCAGTGCCGTTCACAAAGAGCGGGATGAAATGAATACAAATAATGCATATCAAGTAAGCTCAAAAGCAAAAGTTCGCAACTGCTCATTCATGGAGAATTGGAAGAGTACGCAGTGATTGTGCGCTCTATCCTGATTCTATGATATTCAAGGAATATCTCTGTCTGCCGGACTGCTGAATTGCCGGCTAATATCATAATTTTCCACTCTATTTTTTCATACATGAACAATCCACGATTGCTCACGGTGCTGTTTGCGTCAGCATTGGCGGGGCATGCTATCTGTGCATCCGCTCAATCTGCTGTCGTCATGTCGCCGGAAGAGCTGTTTGCAGCTGCCGAGAACCACAGCCGGCAGCTACGCCCGTCATTCTCAAGCGAGGAAGTGGCGCGGCAAGACGTAAGAGTAGCCAAAGCCGGACGATTGCCGGATATAAACGCCAACCTGTCATTAAACTACATTGGCGACGGCTTCACCACCCGGAGGGATCTCTCCGATTATCAGAAGGCTCCGATACCGCATTTCGGAAGCGGGCTATCCATCAACGTGTCGCAACCTGTATATACAGGAGGCGCGATAACAGCAGGGATCGAAATGGCGGAGCACAGACTTACCGCCTCAAGGTTCGCCACCGAACTGCAACGCGATAATATCAGGTTCAACCTTGTAGGCGACTACCTCGACATCTACAAATATATGAATCTGCGCGACGTGGTGGATAAAAACATCTCGCAGGCAAGGACAGTGCTTTCTGAAATGACGGCACGCCACGAGCATGGCACAGCCTTGCAGAACGACATCACTCGCTATGAACTGCTTGTATCTAATCTTGAGCTACAGCTTACCCGAATCAATAATACGATCGATATACTCAACCATAATCTCGTGACTATAGCCGGATTCCCGGCGGATATTACCGTGCTTCCCGACACCACAATCCTGTCAAAGGCTCTACCGATGAAGCAGGAGTCGGAATGGCAGGGAGAAGCCTCAGCCAGCTCTCCCGCGATACGCCTTGCCGAATCAAGCCGGGATATCAGCCACACCTCCGAACGTATCGCCAAGGCGGAACGGCTACCGAAAATAAGCCTTCAGGCAGGATGGAACATCGACGGTCCGATTCTCGTGGAAATTCCACCGATAAACCGCAATCTGAGCTACTGGTATGTAGGGGTAGGCGTATCTTACAACATCTCTTCCCTATATAAGACTGACAAAACGATTGCCAGAAGCCATGCCGCCTCAATCCATGCCAATGATGAGCTTGCAGCCGTAAGGGAGAACGTGGAAATGGGGATGAGAGCTGATTATGTACGCTATCTAGAATCATACGAAGACCTGAAGACGCGGCAGAAAAGCGTGGAGCTTGCCGAACGGAACTACAATATCACCACCACAAGATATTCGGCAGACATGGCATTGCTCACGGATCTTCTCGATGCCGCCAATTCCAAACTGGATGCGGAGCAGAAACTCATCGACGCTCGCATAAACATCATCTATTATTACTACAAACTTCTATTCACTTCCGGAAAGATATGACACATCGCACTAAAAAAATCCTCTCCTACGCATTAACCCTCATCGTGATAATAGGAGCCGCCGTCTGGGTCGGCTCAAGATTCCTGCATCTCGGTAATGTTGAATTTACCGACAACGCCCGCATACAACGTCAGATTGTGCCGGTCAACAGTAGGATACAGGGCTATATAAAGGAGATACGATTCAAGGAATATGAAAAGGTCAGCAAAGGCGACACGCTGGTCATTATCGACGATGCCGACATGCGGCTCCGCGTGGCTCAGGCAAATGCCGACTATCAGAATGCACTTGCGGGGCGCGGTGTGGCAGACCGTTCCGTCGGTGTCGCATCGGCAAATGCCGCTGTAAGTGCTGCTTCAATAAAGGAGGCGAAGGTACTGATGGATAATGCTGCCGTCGAACTTGAACGCTACTCTGCATTACTCGGCAAGGATGCCGTGACTCGTCAGCAATATGACGGTGTGAAGACTGACTACGAAGCGAAGAAAGCTCGCTATGAGATGCTCTCTCGTCAGCGCGAGGCGACAACGAGCGTAGTGACAGAGACACGCGAACGCTTATCCCAGACAGACGCCGGGATAGAATTGACAAAATCGCTGCTTGAGACGGCACAGCTGAATCTGTCGTACACGGTGATCACAGCCCCATGCGACGGCTACACCTCTCGCAAGGAGATACAGACCGGACAGCTCGTGCAGCCTGGACAGACGTTGCTGGATATCGTCGAGAGTGGCGAAGTGTGGGTGGCGGCAAATTTCAAGGAGACCCAGATGCATCATATCCATCCTGGGAGTGAGGTGGAGATAACGGTCGATGCAATACCCGGCAAGGTATTCGCTGCCCGTGTGAAATCAATATCGACAGCTACCGGGGCTGAATTGTCGGTGATACCGCAGGATAACTCTGCCGGGAATTTTGTGAAGGTTAGGCAACGCATACCTGTGAGAATCGAGTTTACAGGCGACAGTAATCGGTCAGACCTTGATCTGCTGCACGCCGGAATGAATGTTGAATGTAAAGTGAGATATTGATATGGGCGACTGGCACGCACATCAAGGACCCTTCGACATTCCCGATGTGCCCGACTATATTCCACGTAAGCTAAAACCCTGGCTGTTCATCCTCTTTGTGCTGATAGTTCAGTTCTCAGGGGGCGTGTACCTTGCTGCCGCCACCGATATGGTTGGATCCACGGCATTGATGCAGGAAGACATACTAATGGCGGGTTATGCGTCGCTCGTCGGTATGTCGATCAACTTCTGCGTCATGTTCAGGCTGAAATTCCGTTTTTCCAACAGAGTGAGCCTGCTGGTATGCGGCGCGGTGCTGATAGCCGCGAATCTTATCTGTGCGTACACTACAAACATGCCTCTGTTGGTGACGACCTGTTTTGTGGCGGGCTGGTTCCGTATGTGGGCAACCTTTGCATGCAACTCCACCATCCAGCTGTGGCTCACCCCGACACGCGACATGGCAGTATTCTTCTGCTACGTGTATCTTGTGGTCGACGGAGTGATCCAGTTGAGCGGTATAGCCACAATCTACACCGCTTTCCTGTCGCAATGGGAGTATATGCATTGGATCATGATTGCACTTCTCGCCCTGATGATGCTCATGGTACTGATATTTATCAAGCCGGTAAAGGGACCTATTCAGATACCCTTGCTCGGCATTGACTGGATAGGAGCAGTATTATGGAGCGTCTTCATGCTCTCTTTCACGTTTATATGCGTATATGGCAACTACTTCGATTGGTGGGATGCCATGGAAATCAGAGGAGCTGCACTTCTCGGAATCGTGAGCGGCGCAATTAATCTGTGGAGAGCCATGTTCCTGCATCATCCCTACATCTCGCTACAGGTACTCACCAACCGCAACGTGATAAGAGCCACGCTCATCTATTTGGTATTCTTCACTCTTATGGCTACGGAGCACGTGTTTGAACATAGCTATGCCGCCACCATACTCGGCTTTGATGAAACAAATCTCATTGATCTCAACTGGTACGTTTTTTGCGGCATCATAGTAGGTTGCGGGTTCACCTACGTCACGTTCGCCCTTAGGAAATGGAGATATAAGACCATGACGGCAATCGGCTTTGCCCTTGCCACTATTTATCTTGCCTATTTCTATTTCTTCATAGACTATGGCATTGAGAAGGAGATGCTGTTCGTTCCGTTGTTCACGCGTGGAATGGCATCGGTCATCATATCGATTGTGTTCCTCACGTCGATTGTGCAGAGTGGGCTGCATTTCTTTGTGTTTCCACAGGCATTGACTGTCAACGGCTTTACGGGAGCCGTCATGGGGGCTACTCTCGGACCTGCCGTGATAGGCGAAGCTCTACGTCATACAATGGCGGAGAATGCTGCAAATTTAAGTGCCGGTTTTGCATTATTTGACTTCCGAAGCTATAGTATGCCACTGCATGACCTCTATGGATTGGTGCAACGACAGGCTCTCGTTGTCTCGATGAAGGAGATCTACGGGCTGCTTCTCATCATATCCCTCATCTCGCTATTTCTGATATTGATAAGCTACTCCCCTATCCGACCGATGGCTATTTTCCCGAAATGGAAGAGGATTAGAAAAATCTTCAGGAGGGAGACGGAAATCGCTGTAAGAAGCTGCACTCAATAAGACTATTCCCAATCCCCGCCCTTGTATCGGTTGTATCGGTTGTATCGGTGTGATACAACCGATACAAGGGCACGAAGAAAAGAAAGAAATAAAAGAAATTTTTATTTTAAATATTTAAAAATTAATAAATTTCTTTTTTTCTTAGTGCAAACATCACGGGGATTCTTTGTGCGATGGTGGTTGGTCAGAAGGAGATGAGGCTGGTGGGGCTAATTGACATTATTTATGGAGATGGCAGTGCATGAGGTTGCCATCGGAGTCTCGCAGGTGCATGCCGTTACCTTCGCAGTATCGCCAGAAGGAGCAGTCGGCACATACGCCGCATCGCATCCATTGCCGGTCGCGATAGACTTCGTAGCGGTTCTGCCATACGTCCCACAGGTCATCCTTATAGATGTTGCCCTGTGTGTAGTCTGCCCGTATGCTCGGACACGCCCCGATGCTACCGTCAAGTAGCACAGACGCGACACTGACTCCAGCCTGACATTCAAAGAAATAGTCTCTCACCTCTCCTTCATAGCCGCCCATGAATCCTTCGCAACAGAATGAGCATCTTATGCGCCCCTCCTTCCTCGTGGCGGATATAAACTGCATCAGAGTCTCAACATCCTCTCTTGTCAGCTCGAAATCAGGGTATTGCGCTGCTCTTCCGGACGGAAAGATGGTGAAGAGTCGCCAACGTTTCACTCCGGCACCTATCAGAAGCTCCTTCAACTCTTCAAGCTGCGGCAACGATCTCCGATTGACGCATGTGACCACATCAAAATTCAGATCATCGGCTTTCGCCACCAACCTGATTGCCTCAATCGCCTTTTTGAACGACATCGGATGATTGCGCATCCAATTATGGGTCTCCTCCAATCCGTCAAGACTTATGGTGATGTTATGCAGTCCGGCTCTCCGCAGGCTTTCAAGCCGAGCGGAATTTAGAAGAAGTCCGTTGGTCACGAGTCCCCACGGAAATTCCATGTCATACAACCTTCGCCCTACATATTCTATATCATTGCGCACCAATGGTTCACCTCCCGTGATAATGATATTGAGCTTGTGGGGATCGACATGCCCGCGCAATGATTCCACCACCCTGATGAAATCATCCGCCGGCATATCACCCACCTTTGAACTGCTCTTGCAATCGCTGCCGCAATGTCGGCATGAGAGGTTGCATCGCCACGTACATTCCCAAAAAAGCTGTCTGAGCATGTGTTCACGCCGGCGGTTAATCTTAATCGGACGGTTAAGTTCAAGAGCGATGCGCTGTTTAAATGAAAGCGGTTTCATTCCTCTGCACGTTTCTTGAGATTAAAATCTACCGTGGCGGTAGATTTTCCCATATACCATATATTTTCATCATCCTTATCACGTATAAATTTCAGTTCCACCTCCACAGAATCGGGTTCAAGCCGGTTATCTTCAGGGATACAGACCACCTTCATCTTTTCAGGGAAACCGGTTCCGACAACCGTATAATTCCCCTCACTATCCGTATAAGCGGTTGCATACGAATATATTCCTGACGGAAATTGGGAATCTGTCGCTCTCATCGTTGCCTTCTCCACAACCTTACCATCTTCCGACATTACATGCCCTTTTATCTCAAACTCACCTATCGGAGTGCCATACATATACAGGATCTCCGGTTCATCCGGCTTATCAGATGAACATCCGAAACCGAGAACTGCCAGTAGCACTCCGCAGATACGCGAGACCACACCCATGAAATTAAAATTTTTAAGATTCATAACATTATTTGATTAATTATTCTGATAAATGCCATTAATACCATGCACTACTTATAAGATACGCAAAAGTAGGAATTACTGCATGACTATCAAAAAAAATTTTTTATCTGATGGCTCCCGACGAAGTGGATGCTTCATTTATCTCATCGTTTCTTCCAACTTTCTTACCATAGTTAAACGTATAGCTTGCCGTCAGCAGGAAATTCATACCCTTTGTCGGGTCATACGTCTTTTCATTAAATCCGTAATAATCCGTGTCAAGCCTCGTGACACATCCCAACATACTTTTCCTAAACGGATTAGCCACCGCCAACCCTATATTCCAATGGTTATCACCCCACCCTGCCTTCAGCCAATAATTATCACTCTCCCGACGATAAGAATAGGTGCCCGAATAGCCACGAAAGCCATTGTTGTAATGCCCTCTCACGTAAAAGTTGCCTAAATAATATGACACGTCTAAATTAATCATAAACATTGTATTCTCCGCGCTATATCTTCCCTCCACATTCTGATACGCCAACTGTGGGGCTGTCGAGAAGTGCAGTCTGTTGCCAAACGTTTTCAATGAGAACGACATGCCTAACGCAGCCTTATGATAATTCCCATCATTCTCCGGTCTGCGCAATATTGCCTTGTCGTGGTCAAACAATAGATATGAATCGACCGTATGATTATTCTCCAGATAATATTGCATGTAGGCAGAGGCTGAGAAGGCATTCGACATCAGCCACGTATAATTGACGGCACACAAGCCGACATTATAGGCTTTCAGATTCTCGTTGCCGGAATAATACATCAACTCATTCTCACGTACCACTGCCGGATTAAGCATCGAGGCATCTATACACTGGATCTTCGTGATCCCTTGAAACCTCAATGAATACTTCTCGCTGAAAGCATATTGCAGCGAAAAATATCCATACGGCATACATTTTCTGTCGCTTGCATCACCCACCCTATTGTCATAATAGATGGCACCACCTCCTATCCTACCGTAGAACTTATCCTTTGTGTAGGAATAAAAGAGAGTCGGACCCAGTAGGAACATACGCAGACGCTCATTGTAATCCGTATCGCCCGAATAGTTGAGGCGTGTGTTGGAGTACATCCCCGACAACCCTAACTGCAACCCATGCACACCAAACTGTTTTTGGGAATAAAGATCCCCCACCCAGGTCCATCCATTCTCCTCCATATTGTTGGCAATATTGATTCCGGATGAATAATCCCGGTTGATTTCATTATGAAGATAACTGACGGAAGTGACCACCTCCAATGCCCATTTCTTAGGGAGTGAGAAATAATAGTCCAAGCTCAATCTCGGTTCCATGGCAGTTCTGTCAGATAGCCGGTTGTAGGTCTCACAGTCAAACGCTTCCGGTCTGTAATATAGAAGTCCCGACATATCATCGTGAGGGGTAGAAGTGTACGCGAAATCCAGATAATGGGTCAGTTGCATCTTCTCAGTAGCATATATAGCTCGGGCAGACACCGATGGATTCTCAGATTCATATTTTGATGAAGACGTAATCCGGTTACGCTCTATCAGTCCGGAAGGGAATTTGAAATATCCGGTCTCACTCGTGCCGGAATGGGCGTCATTACGCATCTGATTATATGCATTGACGTCGAATACTGTCTTCCCACGTGTATACTTACCATATATGCTCTGTGTGCCCCGGTAGAAATCGTTGAAAGTATTATCCGAATACAGACGCACGTAGCCCCCATAATCATACCTCCTCATTATTATATTGACCACGTGACTCTCGTTGCGGAAACGCGGGTCATCTGGAAAATCCAGTACCTCCACACGCAATACGTCGCGGGTGTTGAGGGCATCTATCTCTGGCGGAGATGCCGGAAGCCAGTCGATAAATAATGCTACCGGCATACCCTCGGAGGTAGACACACTGTTACCGCTCACCTGCAGCGTAGGCACCATCATGTTCTGAAGTAATTCCGCGAGATTCTGTGAAGTATTCTTCTGTCGCGATGTCGGGATATAAGTGCTCTTTACAGCGGAAGTATACGCCGACTTAGCGTCAACCACAACCTCCTGCAGGTCTCTTGTCACCGTAGAATCCGGCACGACCTCCTGCGCGACAGATTCAATCACACACAGCATCGTAGCTGCAATCATAAAATTCACTTTCATATCATGAGTTTTTAACCTTAATAATGATGCAAAGTTAATGCTCTGATATGGTTATATTCTCTTTATATCCCTGATTATCTTTTGTGCAATCGCATCTATAATTATATGGTTATCAGCATAGATTAAAACAAAAAGTTTATATAGCGGTTCCATGCGTTTATCCCGGCATTAGCCATTGATGCGCGATGTGATTTCCAGGGCTATGTCGGCACCCTCGTCAAGCATCAGTTTCTTTCTGATCTCCGTCTTGCGCTGATAGATGGTGCGAGTGCTTTGCCCGACCACCACGCTTATCTCCTTTGTAGAGAATCCAGCCCTCAGCAGACACGCCAACTGAATCTCTCGCTCGTTGAGTAAATCCCCATATTTTTCCTGAAGACGTGTATAAAACGAATCGTAGGCAGAATCAATCACCGGGTATAGATCCGTCCAATTAAGAAGCCCCTCAAAATCCTTCTCGTTCCATTCCAACCGAGAGACCTGCCTCAACAACTCTTTATTGGCATCTGTCGGAGTGCCGGCTATCAGTCTTATCACTCCCAACTGTTGCAGCAGAAGTTTCCGGAAGAGTGCATCATCCGCGCTGCCTCCACCCTCTTTCTGACCCTCACTCTCGGCAAGAAGCCGCTCCAGTGTCTCCATCTTCTCCTCGGCATCCACTAATTTCTGGCGTTTGCGGACTGCGTACATACGCAATCCCCCTGCCGATATGATCATGACAAAAATCAGCACGACGCTTATCATTGTCAGTGTATGCTGACGCTTTATCCTGACCATATCACGCGCATTATTGCGATCACGGTTAGTCAGAATATCTTCAGACAACAACTTATAACGTTCTCCGGCAAAATATACGGAATCGTTGAAGGAAGCAGGGAGTGCCGAGAAATCTCTCATACCGTCCAGATAATTCAATACAGATCGTAAAACTCCCAACTCATTCCTTATCGACACATATTCCAACCCCCATTTACTCCATTCCTCTTGATATGCAGATTCCGCCTTGTCAAGATAGACCCGCGCTGAATCAGGCTGACGGAATGCTAAGAAAACTTGTGCAATCCCGGCATAGACATTGGAGGATGGTCTCCCCAATTCCTCCACTCTACTCAATCTCCTCAGCAACTCATCCTCCGGAAGCCGATAATTGATTGAATTGCGTAGATAATGATGCAATAATTCGCAATTCCCCTTTGTGGCTATCTCTACCGATTTTTCTATATGATAGAATGCCGAATCGCTGATTGTCTCGTCAGAACTCCGATTGGTTTCCCAACTGTACGCCACTCCTATGTTGTAATGACCCAAGGCGGCTACGCCCGGATCACTGGATTCCATCATCTTCGCGGAATATTCCTTTGCCACATCAGTCAGATTTGCAAGTAGAGCCATCTGTACCAACAAATTATACAAGTTGTATCTATTACTATTGATTGAATCGGGCACAAATTCAATCGCTTTTTCCACCGAAGAAATCGCACCCTGCATGTCGCCAATATATCTGAGGCGTATCCCCTCATACTTCATGCTTGATGCCGCACTAACCGAATCTCCCACTGAAATATAGTAATCCGCAGCACTTTTAAGAAGAGTATCGGAACTAAACGACTTGTCGGAAGCACTCGCTGACTCTGCATATAGTCTGGCATATCCCGCTCTCTTCCCGGCATCCATATTTTCCGGGAAAAGAATATCATTAAGCAGCTTATAGGCACTATCAGGATTATCAGGCATCAACTCCTCGGCAAGCGAAAGCTTCTTTTCATCCACAGCACGCTGGCGGTCGCAGGAAATCATACCGAAAACGACAACCAGCACCATTATCAAAATTAGACTCAATCTCATAAGGATTACTCAATATTTGTCAACAAAAGTAACACTTTCATTTAACACTTACAAATATTCCTACCAAACAGACTACATGTTGAAACGGAATCCGATTGGTAGTGAGAATCCGAATTCATTGTCTGTCCAACTATTGGGCACGCTGTAATTATGGGGGAAGCGGTATTGCAATGTCGGCTCAACAAATACGTCCACCTTATCCGACACACGGAATGATATGCCATAGCCGACAGATACCGACCACACAGGATTTGACTTGAACCCTCCTTTGACAAATTCAGGCGTTCCGGTCGTGGTTGTAACCACTGCATTGGAATATATCGGAAGGCTGAATTCTCCACCTGCCGACACATATTGCCGCATCTTCCCCAACGAGAATGTGGAGAACGTCATTTTTAACGGAATACCCAAATAATGCCAATGGCAATGGCTCTCTGAACCGTCGCCTTCAAACTTTGTATGAAGATAAGTATAGTTAAGCCCTGTCTCCAATCCCAAATTTTTCGTAAACCGCTTCCTTACCTTCAGAGACACGGATATCGGCATATAATTATGGTGAGCGGCATCCTTGTAATCCTTCATCGTAATCAGTCTTCCCCTGGTCCGCAGATTCCCATTCTCCTCTTTATCACCCTTATCAGGATCGAGATAATCCGGAGGAAGTGTTGGCAGATTCATCTCATAATCATAATCGCCAATCCCATTTTTGAAATCGGCAATACCGGCATCAACACTGACCCCGAATGACCATCCATTAGCGGAGGGGCTTGTAATAACAGGTTCGGCATTATATGCATACGTTGGCACATATTCATCCACACGTGGCAACTCTATGACTGCGGAGTCCGTGTTCTCCGCAACCCTCTCTTGCATTACCGGAGGGAGTGAATCATTCACCGCTTCCGAAATATCCGGAACGACTGCAATCTGCTCCTTATCAAATCCATGATTTTTATTCTGCAACACCTTAGTCTGCAAACCGACTGCATTATTTTTAACGGCAACATTATTCACATTAACAGAATCGACCGGTATCAGCACGGAATCAACAGGCATAACGACCGGGATTTCGCTCAACAATGCTTCATTTACCGATACGCTTCCGCCATCCGCCCCGCGCCACAACAGCAACACACCAGTAGCAATCACTCCGGTAATTACAAAGATGCCCGTTTGCAGACGATATTCCGTTATGAGCTTCTGCATCATCTTCCGGGCATGGAAAAGTTGCGAGGATGATGAATTAGGTGCGATCCCGAGTATTTTCCCGATCTCCTTATGCGATTTATTCTCAAGTACAGCCAATCGGAATACTTTCTGATAACCGTCGGGAAGTTTTTTTATAAGAGATTCCAGAGTGTCGAGGTCGATGAATCCATCCAATTCCGGGGAATCCATCATTTCCGGCATCTCATCAAGCATTGTTGATATGTCCTGCTCATGCAGGAAACGTAAAGCCAGATTTCTCATTATCGTGGCAAGCCAACGCTCTATGTAATCCGGATCCCGCAATTGGTCAAGACGGGTCATCGCCACGATAAACCCATCATGCAATATATCCTCAGCATCCTCGCCGTCGGGCACAAAACGGCGTATCACGCCCAGCATCTTGGGTGCGAATCTGGTGTACAGGAGACTAAGAGCCTCCCGATCCCCCCGCCTACATTCCTCCAGCAGACTACGGTTATCTATCAATATTTTCCGGTTATCAATACGGTTCACAATATAAAGATACAAAAATCCCGAAAATACTGCATCGCCCACAAAAAATTTTTTCATTATGAAAAATGACCATCGGCGAAACTGCCGATGGTCATTACAGGATTGTCTAAATTTGGGCTGCTATTCTCTCTTACTTTCTGTCGATCTGGGAGAGGGCGAAGACGTAGGCTCCGATTGAGATTGCCTCGCTCGCGCCGAGACGCGAGATCGCCACGCCTGTTGTCTTGACCGGACTGTAGGTGACTGTCTCGTCGAAACCATAGATCGGGAGCTCTACTTCGGAACCGCGTGCGAACTGACGGAATTCATCTTCGTTATCAAGGTCGTAGACGTTCATCTGAACACGACCTACTGTCTCGCCCTTGTAAGTAGAGAGTGTAGAACGCATCTCCTTAAGAAGTGCGGGCATGATATGATGTGCAGCACCTGTGACACCACCGCCGATCACCACGAGTGAGTCGGTCAATGATACAGCTGTGGCTATCGCATCGCCGGCTGCCTGTCCGAAGAGACGGAATGCCTCCTTCGCAGCCTCCTGATTACCCTCCTTCTTACCGTCGGCTATCTCGCAGATATCCTTCGGAGTCAGAACCTCGTCATTGCCTGAAAGACGGGCATACTCGCGCTGCACGGCACGTATTGCGACACTCTCCTCGCATATCACATCAGGGTTATGACGGTTGCGCAGGCAGAACGTCTCGATACATGAATTGTTGCCACGGTTCAGCTTATTGTCGATGACAGAACCGATGCCGAAACCTGTTCCGAATGTATAGCCGAGAAGATTGGTATATTCACGAGTGCCACCGATAGCCTTGATTCTCGCATTCACCTGCGGGAGGATACCTTCATGAGCCTCACCCAAAGCGAAGAGATCGCCGTCATTGTTGATGAATACGGGGATGCCGAACACCCTCTCAAGCATCGGGCCGAGAGCCACACCGTTACGGAATGAGGGGAAGTTGGGAAGGAAACCGCCGATCACGCCACGCGCATAATCCGCCGGACCGGGGAAAGCGAAACTGATTGCCACAGGGAGCTGCGGGAGTGATGATATCACCTCACGGAAACCTCCGATCATAGTCTGAAGGCACTTGTCGAGATCGTCTGAGTTTGAAGGATAAGTGATCGTCTCTCCGATGAAACGGTTGCCTCTCATCGCGCCGAACACAAAGTTTGTACCACCCGCATCAAGGGTGATCACAATTCGTTTATCGTCCTGATACATATTTATGCTGTTAAATTAAAGTTTTCATGATGTTCTGCAAAATTAGATATAAAAGTTCAAAACACTGTCTTAAATAACGCCAAAAAGGTATAAATATGCCTCATCCGGCACAAAAAAACACTGTCACACTCAAAAAATGTATTCATCCCTGCCATTTACATATACACAACTCTAAATTTCCCCATGATCGACAGCACTAAAATAATAAAACATTTGATATAAATTGTCGGTTATATCTATGGATGAAATACTCATCCGTTTGCAACCTATACTTAATTACTGAAGTTTCGCAAGCTGCACTTCAGTGGTTTAAAGTTTATAGTTTAA
>NZ_SRYB01000021.1:0-88331 GCF_004793975.1 Lepagella muris | reverse complement strand
AAGCCTGCCGCTAGCGTTCATCCTGAGCCAGGATCAAACTCTCCGTTGTTTGTATCATAGTTTCCTATTTTACAGTCTTGGTGGCTGCCTTTCGGCTGCCTGTTTGTCTTGACCGGACATTCCTGCTATATCGGTTTACCTGTGACTTGATTGACGGGAGACTTCATTGTCTCCTTGTCTCTGTCTGTATGGCCCGGAACGTGTCAACGTCCCGGTCATTGTCCTGTGGCATTGTTGTCAATGTTCTCCTGTCGCTCTTAAGAAGTCGCCGTGGCTCCGTTCCCGATTGCGGATGCAAAATTACAACCCTTTCCGGCGTTTTGCAAATAATTTTATGTTATAGAGCATATTTTTCTAAAACAGGCATTATAACTTGTTGTATTAAAATAAAATCAACAAATGTTAATTTCTATTTCGTTTTGTTAATAAGAAAACTTTCGACTCGGTATTTGCGTTATAATAAAACCGTATTGTCGCAAAAAAGAGACCTCTTGGACTTATTGGACTTCTTGGATTTTTTTGATTCTTTGGACTACTTGGATTTTGGACTAATGACTTCTTTTTGACTATTATTTTTTGGAAATTGGATTTATTCGATGATATTTGGAATTATTTTTACAAATTAATTCTGTAAACATCGTATATTCATAATATTTTTTATAATTTTGACATTGGAGTTTGGTTAGCTTCAAAAATAATTCTTCTAATCTTAAATCTTTTAATCTTTCCATATTATTTCATCATGAAGAAATTGTTTTCATTATCCTTAATATTGCTCAGTGCATTTGGAGCAATGTCGCAAAGCCCGAGTGATGCTTGCACGAGTATCATGGTAGGGAAGAAAGCATCTACCGACGGTTCGGTAATGACAAGTCATACGTGTGACTCGTGGTACCGCACTTGGATGCAGATGACAAAACCGCAAGATTATCCCAACGATACTATAATGAGTATCTACGACGGCAGGATGCATACGGAATATGCCTCAAGCAAAGACGGCATGAAGGAGAAAGGGACTATCCCCCAGGTCCGTCACACGTTCAAATTCCTGGATACCGCCTATCCGTGCCTTAATGAGAAGCAACTTGCCATCGGAGAAACCACCTATACCGGACGCGACACGATGCAGAACAAGAAAGGCATGTTTATGATCGAGGAGCTTGAGCGCGTCGTGCTCGAACGCTGCTCTACCGCCCGCGATGCAATCACTCTCATGGGTAAACTTATAAAGGAGTATGGCTATGGCGACAGTGGAGAGTGCCTTACGATAGCCGATCCGAAAGAGGTATGGATTTTCGAGGTACAGGGTGAAGGTCCCGACAAAATCGGAGGTGTATGGGCAGCCGTGCGTATTCCCGATGACCATATTGCAGTATCGGCAAACGTAAGCCGCATCGGAAAGCTGAATCTTAAAGATAAGGATAACTACATGGCTTCTGACAACGTAAAAGACGTGGCTAAGAAGATGGGACTCTGGGATGGCAAAGAGGAGTTCTCCTTCTGGAAGGCATACAGCGGCGGCAACTACATGAAAGAGCCTAAGAACTACAGCGTGCGCGAGCTATATATAATGAATGAACTTGCACCCAATGCCGGCTTTAACGACAGCATGGAGGAGCTGCCCCTAAGCGTGAAACCGGAGAAGCAAGTCAGCGTAAAGGATGTGGCACGTCTGTTAGGTTCCTATTATGAAGGGACGCCACAGGCACTCTGTGACCGTCTGAAAGTAAAGAATCCAGCTAAGAAAGCGGATTCTGCCGCTGACGTGCCCGATTCCATCGTCAGTAATTTTGCCAATCCGTGGATGCGTCCGGATGAAATCGCTGTATATGAAGCTATGGGCGACAGCGCGATGCACAATATCCGCACCGTCAGCGTGTCGTGGTGTGCATATTCCACTATCATCCAATGTCGCGATTGGCTGCCTGACGGTGTAGGCGGAGTGGCATGGGTATGCCTTGATAATCCGGGACAATCACCGCGTTTCCCGATTTTCGCCGGATCTACCGACGTGCCTGAACTTCTGAAGATATGCGGGCAGCACCGCGAACGCGATGACGCAGCTCTATGGCGTTACCGCAAGCCAAACCGTCTCGCCACAATCAGATGGGGACAAAGCCGCAAGTTTACCGAACCGGCACGCGATTATTTCCTGACAAAAGGCGAACGTGAACTCCCTATGGTGGAGACTCTTTACCAGCAATATCTCTCAGAGGGGAACGAAGAGGGAGCCGCCAATCTGCTGACCGATTATCAGAAAGACTTCTTCGGAGCCACAATCAACCGCTGGGACGAGCTTGGCAATCGCCTATGGAAGCAGCACTGGGCAGGATTCTGACAAACATAAAATACAATTAAACAGCAATCTATTGTAAATTACTGAAGTTTCGCACGCTGCACTTCAGTGGTTTAAAGTTTATAGTTTAAGGTTTAAGAAAATCCACGAATCTTTTCATTATACAAAATTTAATGATCATAAACCATAAACATTAAACCTTAAACCATTTAAGTGAAGCAAGTTGGAAAACTTGCGAAACTTAAATAAATTAGCTATAAAATATATAAGCATGGATTCCAATGGAATCCATGCTTATATATTTTATTAAACACTGACTTAGCGGCGTATATCCTCAGTAGCACTCCATCGGTAAAGGCGATCGGAGGAACGAACCTTATCAGGCACCGGCATTGAGAAGCGATCACCTTTCACCACCTCATCCACAGGCTTCAGATCCACTCTCAATTCCTCCACCTTAAATATAAGAGCACCCGTGGTCGGACCGGTTATCACCACCTCATCCCCCACACGCAGTGTGCCGGCTTCCTGCTGGAACTCCCCTATCCCGATTTTAGGGAAATAACGCATAGCCTTGGCGGCATATACCTTCGTGCGTGTTGCCGACGAACCATATTTCGCGCTCCATTCCCCAAGGCGTTGCCCAAGATAATATCCGTTCCAGAATCCGCGGTTGAATATCTTTTCAAGACGGGCATCCCATCCGGCAACCTTCTCTTGGGAGAAAGTGCCGTCGCACACTGCCTCCAGCGCCTCTGAATAGCACTGCACAGCCTCATGCACGTATTCCGGACCACGCGCACGTCCCTCAATCTTAAACACTCTCACACCTGCTTCCACCATACGGTCGAGGAAATGAATCGTCTTCAAATCCTTAGGCGACATGATGAATTTATTGTCAACCACGAGCTCCTCATCCGTCTCTCTGTCGCGCACAGTGTATGACCGACGGCATATCTGATTGCATGCCCCACGGTTAGCACTTGAATTCATCTCATGAAGACTCATATAGCACTTACCGCTCACCGCCATACATAATGCTCCATGACAGAACATCTCAAGCCTTATAGGTTTTCCTGCGGGTCCGGTAAGATTCTCTGTCTCAATAGTCTTATGTATCGCAGCCACCTGATTAAGATTCAATTCTCGTGCAAGCACCATTACGTCGGCAAACCGGCTATAAAATTTCACAGCCTCAATATTAGTCACATTCACCTGAGTGGATATATGCACCTCCTGCCCTATCTCACGCGCATAAAGAATAGCCGCCATGTCGGAAGCGATAATCGCCGACACTCCTGCCTCCTTTGCCGAATCGATGATAGAACGCATCAGCTCAAGATCAGAATCATATACAATGGTATTCACCGTAAGATATGACTTAACTCCTCTTGCAGTGCATTCCCTCACGATAGTTCTCATATCCTCAGTCGAGAAATTCGAACTTGAACGAGAACGCATATTCAATCCCTCAATACCGAAATACACGGCATCGGTGCCGGCATCAAACGCGGCAGCCAACGATTCCCAGCTCCCTACAGGAGCCATTATCTCAAAATCCTTTCTATTCATTTTGCTATATAATACGTCACCGCCCCAAAAGTAAGCGATTTCCACTTCACGTCCTTAAATCCAGCCATCTTCATCAGAGCAGCCATTGCCTCACGTTGAGGAGCGGCGGCGATACTCTCAGGCAGATAGGTATAGGCACGGCTATCGCCACTCACCCTCCTGCCTACTGCCGGAATCAGATGACGTGAATAAAGGTCGTAGCCCATACGGGTCAGTTTCCCCTGCGGCACCGACAATTCAATGACACACAACACTCCCCCTTCACGCAGCACCCGTCTCATCTCCTTCAGACCGAGATCAAGATTCTCGAAATTACGGACCCCGTATGCCACAGTTATCATATCAAACTCTCCATCATGAAATGGCAAGGCAAGACAATCCGCTTTTCCGAAGACCAGCTGCTTTCGCTCATTCTCCGGAAGTGCGGCGAGTTTCTTACGTGCCACGTCAAGCATACCGGCAGACAGGTCGATACCGGTGATATTGGCTCTCGGCATCACCTTATGCAGACGGAAAGCCACATCACCTGTGCCGGTAGCTACATCCAGCACATTCACCGACGCCCATTGGGAGTCGACCGACGCCTTCTTGCTGTCGAGCAGCACACTGACCGCAGCGACAAGAGCCTTATCGCGCCAATGCCGATGGAGCCCGAAAGTCATGGCAGTGTTCATGAAATCGTAGGCTGGAGCTATCGAATCAAACATCTCCTCCACCTGCTCCCCTTTCGCGCTTCCTTCGCAATAAGGATTCACATTCTCCACCTTTTTCTTATCATTTTCATTCATATTCATATCATGAACACAATTGATTATCAAAACATTAAACTAAAACCGGATAAATCAGCAGTCCGACTTATCCGGCATTCGGCAACAGGGATGTTATCGGATTATTTATCAAAGAAATATGAAAGTCCGAGATTCCCCTGAATTGTGTTATAATCACCTGAAGTACTTAGATAACTTCCATTTACGGATACTTCACGTCAGCAATGCCATCACAACTTCTTATAGAAGGAGCGGCGACGACGGTGTTGACGGTTGCTGAAATAATCCCACTGACCCTGCACCTTTGCATTGGTCTCCAACTCAGGATTCGACTCAGCATATTTGAACCCATACTTATTGTAGTAAGGTATAAGGTCTTGAAAAAGGAGCGCATTGACTCCCTTATTCTGATATTCCGGCTTAACAGCCACGAGCAATAGGTCAACCCTATCATTCTTACCTTTCAATCCCTTCAGCAGATGCCACCATCCCAAAGGCAACATCCTTCCTTTACTTTTCTGAAGAGCCCGGCTCATCGAAGGCATTGAGATACCGACGCCGACAAGCTGATCCTCCTTATCCACGATAAGCGTCACCAGATCAAGATTCAGCAGCCCGAGATATATGTTGATGTAATAATCAATCTGCCGCTCCGTGAGATGAGAATATTCATACAGACCATCGTAGGCATCGTTGATCAGATGGAACAATGCCCTTCCATACTCCGTCTTTATACGTTTACGATTAGTATATTTAAGCACCCTAAGTCCAAACTTCTTCTTTACGATCTCAGCTATACGATTATGCTTATCAGGTATGGACTCCGGCACTTCCATCAGATATTCCACCCAATCCGATTCCTTCTTATACCCTAATCTCTCCAGATGAGCGGGATAATAGCTATAATTATATATGGTCGCCATCGTCGACAATTCCTGAAAACCCTCCACGAGCATACCCTCATGATCAAGGTCGGTGAAGCCCAACGGACCGATTATCCTATTCATGCCCTTCTCACGAGCCCAATTTTCCACAGCAACCAAGAGTGCTTCCGACACTTCAGGATCATCGATAAAATCAATAAAACCGAAACGTGCGTTCTTACGATTATTCCTCTCGTTCACCTGCCTGTTGATTATACCGGCGATACGCCCCACAGGCTTGCCATCTCTATACGCCATGAAATAGGCGGCATCGCAAAATTCAAATGCAGGATTGACATCAGGAGAAAGAGTAGCCACATCATCACTGATAAGTGGCGGCACATAATATGGATTCCCATCATAAAGGTCAATCTGAAACTTCGTAAATTTCTTAAGATTACCCTTCGTGGGTTCTATTTTTCTGATCTCTATCATTAAGTTGTCGGTTTTCTTTTCAATCCTATCCTCCATCATCCCTTAGTGGTCAGCCACGCCAGAATCACACCCATAATCACAATGAACACACACAGGAATATATAAATCTGAGCAGAACTTCTCCTCTCCATAGCCAGCTGAAGGTCGCTCACCGTGCGGTACGGATGATTCGGGTTAACACATTTCCCGGCTATCTTTCTCAATTTCGGAAGAGAGGTCGGGAGATGATCAAGCACCTCGTTTATCACCTTTCCATAGCTCTCTATATCAGCACGCGTGTCTTGCTCCGACAGGCTGTCCGTCTGATCATATCCCACATTCGCGAGCTTAAGATTCTCATTATATTCCGTAAACAGAATTGAATCAGGCGTTATAGGACGATGCTGCACATGGTTTTCCTGAATATATTCCATGGCATCGAGCAACTGAGTCTGCAAACGATGTATAATCTTGGGAGTCAACCGCTTCTCATCAATAAGCCGACGTAATGAATACCCGTAGGCATCATCCGTTATGATAGCCTTACCCACACCGGGAACCACTTCAAGGTCATTGACCATCACAATGTTGGGATGACAGAGATTATACCTTATGTCAAACTCCTTCTCAAGCATGGCCTGATATTCCGGTTTGTCGGCATATTCCTTTTTCAATGCCTTAAGCATCACCCATTTGCCATGCTTCTTAACTGTATACACGTCGTAATACTTCTCCTCCCATTCCGGGAGCAGGTAAAGGTCAGACCATTTTCCGGTAGGATCTTCTATCGGAATATTCTTCTCTCCTTTACTGATATAACTCAGTCCGCTGGTTGCCACGTCTATTCAATTATTAGTTACCGCAAGCCGCACTCCCGAAAGATTGTGCGGCTTGCGGAATATATTAATTAATTATATCAAATCCGGTGTATTTACGCAGGCATTCCGGCACTACGATACCTTCCGGAGTCTGGTTGTTCTCAAGGAGTGCTGCCACGATTCGCGGAAGGGCGAGAGCCGAACCGTTGAGAGTATGACACAACTTGATCTTCTTATCCTCATCACGATAACGGCATTTCAACCTATTCGCCTGATACGTCTCGAAGTTAGATACCGACGACACCTCAAGCCAACGCTCCTGTGCCGCACTCCACACCTCAAAGTCGAAAGTGATGGCGGAAGTGAACGACATGTCGCCACCACAAAGACGGAGTATATGCCACGGCAGACCCAACTTTTCAAGCAGACCCTGCACGTGATCCTTCATCTCCTCAAGAGCAGCGTATGAATTTTCAGGCTTCTCAATACGCACGATCTCCACCTTGTCAAACTGATGGAGTCTGTTGAGACCTCTAACGTCCTTACCATAGCTGCCTGCCTCACGACGCCAGCAGGGTGAATATGCACAATTCTTCTTGGGAAGTTCGCTACCCGGTATTATCACATCGCGGTATATGTTGGTGACAGGCACCTCTGCAGTAGGAATAAGATAAAGGTCGTCTACAGTGACGTGATACATCTGTCCCTCCTTATCGGGAAGCTGTCCTGTGCCATAACCGGAAGCAGCATTCACCACAAACGGCGGCTCCACCTCGATATAACCGGCTTTCCAAGCCTCATCAAGGAAGAATTGTATCAAGGCTCTCTGCAAACGTGCACCCTTGCCTACATAGAACGGGAAGCCGGCGCCGGTCACTTTCACACCCAGTTCAAAGTCAATGATATTGTATTTCTTCGCGAGCTCCCAATGGGGAAGAGCGTCGGGACCGAGATCAGGTATCTGACCGCCCTCCTTCTCCACCACATTCTCAGCCGCAGTCAACCCCTCCGGCACATCGGCACAAGGGAGGTTAGGCACGGTAAGAAGCAGGTTGAGCATCTTCTTCTCGCAATCCTCAAGACAATCCTGAAGCCCCTTCGACTCCCCCTTTATAGCAGCCACGCGCGCCTTTGCCTCCTCTGCCTTATCTTTATCGCCGCTTTTCATGAGTGCGCCGATAGAGGCAGCGAGTTTTTTAAGCTCAGAAGCATCATTGTCACATTTCTGCTGAAGGCGACGACGCTCAGCATCAATCTCAAGAATCTCAGTAATGACGGCTTTACCGTCGAATCCCTTTACTGCAAGGCGTTTCACCACGAAATCCGGATCAGCCTTTATAGTCTGTAATGTCAGCATTCCTTTAAAATCTTAATCCTGCTCAGGCGAGGAGTTCTTTTACTTTTGCGGAGATCAATTTCCCTTCAGCGCGACCGGCGAGACGCTTCGTAGCGACGCCCATCACCTTACCCATCTCCTTGGGTCCGGTGGCACCGGTCTCTGCAATGATAGCCTTCAGTTCTGCCAGCAGCTCCTCTTCCGAGAGCTGTTTGGGGAGATACGCCTCAATCACGGCAGCCTCCTCCAACTCACCTGCGGCAAGTTCGGGACGGTTGTTCTCCTCATATATGCGTGCGCTCTCCCTGCGCTGCTTCACCATCTTAACCATAATTTTCACGGCAGTCTCATCAGAGAGTTCCCCGTTTGAGCCTTTGGCTGTCTTAGCCTCCAGAAATTCCTTCTTGACGCCGCGCAGGGCCTCAAGTCTGACCTTCTCGCGTGCGAGCATGGCCTTTTTTATGTCTTCGCTGATCTGATCAAAAAGATTCATAAAAATATAGCGGTTTTATAGTCTCTAATTATCAATTTATGCACACAGCCTAACCCGAAGACGTAGCCATTTGTGCATAAAATACCTATTGAAGTGCAAAAATACTTCAAAAATGCGGTATTCGCAATTATACACGCATTTTTTTAATTCTCACACATTAAAATAGCCAAAACTTATCCTGAAATAAAAAAAATTCACACTCCTTTGTCACAAAATCTCGTCTTGTGAGTCTTTAATATGAACCGGTAACACAAACCGGGATATAAACCGGATAACCGACAGGTCAGATTCCGGTTTACCTTCCACAATTTACCAAACATTTATGAAGACATTCCACATATTAAAAAAGAAAACCTTCTCCAAGCTTCATCATCCGGTGGCAGCGGCACTCCTGGTGTCGTCTCTCTCTATTGTTGCCGGAGCCGGCACTATGGCGGCATTGGCAGACAATCCCTACTATTCATATAGCAGCTCAAGCTCCGGCTCATCCTACAGCCGCAGCAACAGTTCTTCAAGTTCCTGCTCAACCCACAGTTGCAGCAGTTCTTCAAGTTCCGGTTCGTCAAAGTCAAGAAAAAATAATGCATCAAAAAAGTCATCCAAGAGAAAGTCAAAAGGGAATGCCGGGAATACGACGGCAGGCATGACTACCCGACGCATCTCCATCAATAGGTTCAACACGCTTAGCCTATCAAATGCAATCGACGTGGTTTACAGGCAAGGTCCGGCGACGGGATATGCGGAAATTCATGGCGATCCAAAAGCAATCGACTGTCTCAACCTGTCGGACAGCAACGGATCACTAAACATCGGCTACCGGTCCTCTCCCGGCAACATCAACGGCGCGACAGTAGTCTACGTCACCAACCCTACGATTGATGCAATAAACCTAAACGATGCATGCAATTTCACCTCCATCGGTACAATTGACGTAGGACCGGTGTTCAACATACACTCCTCCGGAGCCTCTACCATCGACATCCCTGACGTGACCGGCGATATTGTAAACATATTAACCGATGGAGCCGGCAAAGTCAATATCTCCTCTGCAAATATGAACATCATCAACACCGATGCCAATGGAGCCTCATCCATAAAGATAAAAGAGATATGTGCCCAGCATGTGAATTCCATCTCACGCGATGCCGCCTCCATCTCCGTGGCAGGACGTTGCAACTATAAGAATTCCATCACTCACTCTGTCAGCAAGATTAACGATCGCGGGCTCATCATTGAGAGCCGTCCGCTTGATTGCTCGCAGAAGAGCAGAGGAAGGATACCACCCCGTCAGCCATGACGCATCCGCCGACATACAAATCCGGCAGTCTGAAAAAATATTAAATTAAAAATATATAAAACAAAATAATATGAGATTCAAAAATCTGATACTGTCTACATTGGCAGTCGCAGCCATATTTTTCATAGGCTGCTCCATGTCGTCAGGAAGTTCAATCCACAGCGACAACTCAAAAGAGGCGAAAGTGAAAAAGAGTGTCAAGATTGGAAGTTTCAACAAGATTGAAGCGTCATCAGGCATTCGCGTAATCTTCACACAGGGAAAGGAATCCGGAGTAGCACGCATCTCCACCACCCCATCGGCACAAAAGTATCTTAAAGTATATGTCAACAAAGGGAAACTTATAGCCAGATATGAGGGTAAAGGCAACATGAATATCTCCGGACAGACCACCGTGTCGGTAATCGCACCCGACCTGAAGGACATCGAACTGTCATCCGCTGCCCGGTTCCAAGCTAACGGCAATCTTGACATACGAAATCTTGAAATCGACCTGTCATCCGCCGCCAAAGCAACATTCAACAACATCACAGCGACAGAGATTGAGATCGACACATCAAGCAGCAGCAGCGTGAGCATTGAAAAAGCCAATGTCAATACCTTCGAAGCCGATGCCTCAAGCGCATCAAAAATCACGGTATCGAAGATCGTCGCCACCAAACTTGAACTTGATGCATCAAGCGCGGCAAAAATAAACGTGGGCTACTTCAACGGCACTACCCTCTCCACCGAGAGTTCAAGCGGAGCATCAGTCAATGCATCAGGCATAACGGCAAGGAATGTATATTCCGAGGCAAGCAGCGGAGGCAGCATAACACTCAAAGGGAGTTGCGAATATCTGAAGAAAAGTTCAAATTCCGGAGGAAGAATCAACGCCTCTCAACTCCATTCCGATTCTCGCAATCAACATACCTCCGGGAAGCAGACACCGGTGAGAAATCCTTAATGACGACAGTAATACATTCCATAATTATAAGTATTGCACTTATAATCAATAGGTGCACATACAATTTGTTTTGAATAAAGTGATGAAAGCGCGTATACCCGCGCTTTTATCGCGTTATAGTGGTGGGAAACATTATTCCGCCACGAGAAATAAACCATTCAATACTTCCGTTAGTTATATTAACATAATCAAAAGGTGATATTATGAAAATGAAAAAATTTACAGTGGCATTTCTTGCAGCCACACTTCTCATAGGAGCTACTGGATGTTCTTCAATGAACAATACAGGTAAAGGCGCATTGATAGGCACAGGCGGTGGCGGCGCGGTAGGTGCAGGCATCGGTGCCCTCATCGGTGGAGGTAAAGGTGCCGGGATCGGTGCCGCAATTGGTGCCGCAGTAGGCGCAGGAGCAGGAGCATTGATCGGTCAGAAGATGGATAAGCAGCAGAAAGAGCTTCAGGAGCAGCTTGCTCAGCAGGCAAAGGTGGAGGAGACAACCGACTCCAACGGTCTGCGTGCTATCAAAGTCACTTTTGATGGTGGCATTCTCTTCCCGACAGGCAAATACACTCTTAACCCGACAGCACAGGCTGACCTCACCAAATTTGCTGTCAACCTCATCAGCAACCCCGACACTGACGTTGCCATCAAGGGCTATACCGACAACACCGGTTCATACGCAGTCAATGAGAAACTCTCCGGTCAACGCGCAAACGCTGTCCGCAACTACCTCATCAATTGTGGAGTGCCTGCCGATCGTCTGTCCGCACAGGGTATACCGATGGCTGACTACGTGGCTTCCAACGACACACCGGAAGGACGTGCCCTCAACCGTCGCGTGGAAATCACAGTATACGCCAATGAGAAGATGATTAAGGATGCCGAGGCTCAGACCGCAAGCAATTGATAATTATATTAGAAGTCTTAGAAGCCTCAGAAGTCTTAAAACATTTTAAGACTTCTGAGGCTTCTATAGCTTTTAGATACTAAATCTCACTCCAGCAGTCAGACTACGTGGCAACATCGGGCCATATATATATCCGCTGTCACGAAGATAGCCCTTATCAAACTTCTTCTGATAACTATTGAATATATTACTTATACCCAGACTGATGTTGAGAGATCCACTGTGCATGATTCTCAATTCATAATTGATCTTCAAACTCATATCCAGAAAATCGGGTGTTGTCTCAGCAACATCCACCTCAGTTCCAGAGCCTGCCATGTGCTGCACAAGCATTGATCCGGAATAAGTTCCATTCAACGTTGCCTTCCAATGCTTTGCTATATCATAATTAAAGGTAAGATATCCATACAAGTCAGGAGTACGGAACATACGCTTCACCGGAGCCACACCTGAGTCCTCACTCCAATACTCCAGTTCCTTATACCGACTTTTCTGCCAAGTAAATCCTGCCTGCAAGTCCACACGAGATGACAGCACAGTCCTTGCCTCCGCATTGAATCCCCATACTGTCGCACCCGAACCGTTGTAACGTTCAAGCACAGTGTTACCTTTACTATCCGGTTCATCAAGTTTGCGCATTGCAAAAACGTCATTCAACGATGTGGCAAAAGCCTCCACCATCAAATTCACCTGCACATTCCCTATACTGCGGTACATATCTGCCGAGGCACTGAAACTATGGCTATTCTCATGCGTCAGGTCGTCAGCCAATACAGTCACCACACGTTCTCCACCTACAACAGCAACATGAAAATCCTCTGCGTATGCTTGAGGCGAACGAAATCCGGTAGAATAAGATAGTCTGAAGTTAAAATCATCCGAAGGATTAAACCGTATATTTGCACGTGGAGAGAAAATCGCATTGTCTATTATGGAATTCTTATCGACACGGCATCCTACAAGAAAACCCCAACGGTCGTTTCTCCATTCATTCTGAAGATATGCGCTGTATATACTGATTTTCTGAGTGACATCATGATCATAGCTTAGAGTACGGTCACGAAGATAATTATAATTAAATTCCACACCACCTATAAGTTCAGCCGGCATGAACCATAATTTCTCAAAACTATGTGTCCATTGTCCACCACCGGTCACAACAAGGTCATGGGTAGTACCATAAGCATTCGGGTCTTTTTCACTGCCATAATAGCTTTTCCTCTTGGTGTTTTGAGTGGCGGCAAAAACGTTCAGATGGTCATTCCTATTTGACGACCATAAATCAAACGACACTTCCCCACCATGTATATTATGGTCAACCTGTTCGGCAATCATAGCCTCATGAGCCGGCAGATCAAGATTGTCACCCCCACGACGATACTCATGGGTGCCATGGTATTCAATGTTAAGGCGAGTGTCGTCAGACGGTCTGAAGAAAGTACGCGCCCCCAAGGTCTGCGTTTTCAGCTGTGCTATCTCTGTAAATCCGTCGCCGTCATGGTCATAACCATCCCGGTTGCGGTTCTGACCAAAAATAAACATTCCCATACGGTTATTATTATTCACCACCGACGCATTGAAAGTAGTGTTATTATCCAAAGCCCCCGTGATGCCTATGGAAGTCATCTGATGGCTCGCTTCCGCAGAATTGACCACCGGATCACGTGTTATTATGTTTATGGTGCCACCTATTGCAGAAGAACCGAACAGAGCAGATCCACCGCCTCGCATTATCTCTATCCTGTCTATCATATTGGCAGGAATCTGCTCCAGTCCATACACACCTGTCAATGCAGAAAACACCGGACGGGAATTCATCAGGATCTGGGAATAATGTCCGTCCAGACCATTTATTCTCACTTGCGTAAATCCGCAATTCTGACAATCATTCTCAACCCTCAGACCAGGTTGATAACATAGTCCGTCTGCAAGGGAATTTGCACTTACGTTTGTCAACAATTTTGAAGTTGCCACACTCACCAACGAAGGGCTATTGCGACGCTTTGTCTCGCTTTTACTTCCGGTCACTACTACCTGGTCAAGCAAGAAAAGATCAGGGGCAATCTCAAAATTCACTTCCACCGTTTTCCCCTTAACGACCTCAACCCATTTTGTTTCGGTCTTATAACCCACATACGATGCCTCAATCTCATATTTACCCGGATTTATGTCATGAAGAGCATAATGTCCGGAGGCATCCGTAAGAGCGACTATGGATGTACCGAGTATTTTAATTGTGCAGAAAGGTATATGTTCCCCTGTATCTCCGTCTATTACATGCCCGTTAATATTGGCATCTGTAGGGGGAACGTTCGCATATAGGCATACCGATGTCTGTGTTAACATGCAAAAAAACGCCAACACCGACATGATTATTTGTTTAATCATGTGATAATTTAATTCGTAATTTATTATTGAAGAATGAATTCGTCTATACATCTACATAGACAACAATGACATTAAGACACAAATCACTTGCATCTAAACAATTTTGAAAAAATGAAAATACAGTCAGTCAAGACGTAACCGGGGGTGCGCGTCCTCTAATGAGATAGATATTATCCGACAACTTGCCCACCTGTGACAATTGTTCAATTATTGCGACAAGAAACTTATATACTCCGCCTACTTCAATAGTGTCACTGCAAATCATTAAAGATATGAAAGCATTATAATGCGCTATTAATACGTAAGCCCCCGAAATATGTTTATGTCCATCAGACGGAAGATGTGGATGAGAGTGTACTATAGTGTAACCCTTCTCTAAATGGGAATGCACAAACATAGTGTTTCCGCAAATAAACATTACGAAAACTGCAACCATAAATGCAGATATACTCCTCTTGAAAATTCCCATTTGTTATCGCAAAATTAATAAATTTAGCCGACATGGAGAAATAGACCATGTGCCATACAAAAAAACCAGAGCCACCGGCAGTGACCCTGATTTTCCATTAAACGAAGTCGATATCCTTACTTATTCGATATATATACATGATTATCAATTAAATAATAGGTTTAATATCGAAATAATCAATATCGGGCATAAAGTAATCCGGGTTAGAGAAGCGCACGCTGTTGACCCCCTTTTTTAGGGATACGGGAATCGTCAGAGTACCCACCTTGTTGTACCCTCCGGAATTTGCCACATATTTTGAGACCTTCTCGCCGTTTATCTCTACCAAGATTTCCCGGTCTTCCTCTGTAAGAAAACCGATGGTCATCTCATAATCTCCACCATTCTTACTGTATACATCGTCAAAACGTAGGTCATTCTCCTCCTTATAACCGAGCCATCCTGCCTTTGCACCACCCGAACATGCCGCTTCTTGAGAATAAATACCGGTACGCATTATAGCATTATTCACAAGTTCCTGATAATCGCTTATATATCCGCACTCACCCTCATAGCGCACTCTCTCCAGACGCCTGTCAGCCTTAGCCTTTAACACAACCACGCCATGAGCAGGCACAGTCATACGACATTCCTTCGTAAACGCTCCGGCATCTTTCCGGTTGATAAGGTCACGGAGTTTCACCTTTCCGCCCAATTCCAGTTTTTCAAGATCCACATCCACGGTCTGCGGTTTGTCAGAAGGGTTATAGAGTGCTATGGCGCGTGTATTGCCGAAATGTTTCTCTATATCCTTTACCATCACATACACATCGCCAATCTTATCCGCCACGTAAGCCTGAAGATGAAGCGGGTCCTGATTAAGGGCAATCAGCTCCTTATTGGTCAACAGGTCGACAGTTTCCGGCTTCATGTTCCTCATATCGCACCCGACAAGCAACGGCGAACTCATGATACACCACATTGCGAAATGCGTACGATCCTCCTCCGGAGTCATGCTTCGTCCTACCTCAAGCATATCCATATCGTTGTAATGCCCGTCACGACAATAAGCCGACAGATACAGATTCTCCGCAAGAATATTTCTCACCGATTCCCATGCATCATATATGTCGCCGGTAGTACGCCAAGAATCGGCGATACCTGTAACCCACGTACCGGGATAAGCCCATCGACATATATTGAACTGGATATCGTCACGTCCACAATTCCTTATAGCCTCAGCTATCTTGGTGTATTGTTTCTCATCATCAAGGTTGCGATGCATGCCTCCGCAATAGTCCACCTTTATGAAATCATAGTTCCAATCTATGAAATAAGTATGGCAATCCTCCTTTTCATAACGGAATAACCCTACATTAAGACCATACGGGTCACGGTTCTGTGAACCACAAGTATTGTCGCCTGCATCGGAATATATGCCAGCCTTAAGACCGACACTATGAATATAATCCGACACTGCCCTCATTCCGTTGGGGAACTTCTTGGAATCAATTATCAACTTTCCATCCTCTGCGCGGCCGTTCCAGAATCCATCGTCAATATTGATGAACATATATCCCGCATCCTTCAATCCTGACTTCACCATAGCGTCAGCCTGCTCCTTGATAAGCTGCTCATTAATGTCGAGTCCGTATGTATTCCACGAGCTCCAACCCATCAGAGGTGCACGACCGGAATCAGCGGCTCCGGCAGATACTGCCAGCATCCCTGCGGCAGCCAAAAGAATCATCTGTTTCATTAGTTTTTAAATTTAATTATCTAAATATCTGATAATGAATTTCTATCTATTTCTATATGAGACCGGCAATTTTAGGTAATATATAGGATCGAATGATTCTTCTATTATTTCAACGGAATTATCAGGTTATTATTTCCCCAAAAACGGATGGCTTAATCTATAACTCTTCTATTATTTCAACGGAGAGTCCGGTAAATTCTGCCACTTTATTGATAGGCAATCCCGCCGCAAGCATCTGTCGGGCGATAATCTTACGTTCCTTATCCATGCCTACTTTGACACCCTCTTCCAGTCCTTCTGCTCGTCCTTCTGCTCGTCCTTCTGCTCTACTTTCCTTGACAGCAGTGTTGAGTATGTTGTTCCAGTCGCGCATATTCTTGAGACTCTCCTCATAAGCCATACGCTCCTCCTTAGTGAACGCATATATCTCTGATACCCTGAACAGTTCACGGAATATATCATCCTTCAGAAATTCCGGATACTCATCAAGATCATTCATGTTCTTTATCGCCCAAAGCCATCTCTCCACAGGATTTTCCAGTTTCTCCAATGGCTTCACCACCTTTGGCATCTCGATGTAGACGTATGTCAGCTTGTCATACAGCACCCTTCCGTTGCTTACATCACATATCTTTGCCGTATGTTTTGGTTCCGGATCATCACAGAACTGCTGCATACGGAAGTTAAGGAACACCACGGTGTAAACCGGCGGCAGATTAAAATCCCAATCACCCTTCTTTGCCACCTCCTGCATCGGGAATGTCGAGTAGCAGATGCTCCGGTCCGTGAAGAACTCCTGATGCATGTTCTGCATCTCGACGATTATGTGTGCTCCTGATTTTGTCTGGCAATAGATATCGAAAATCGCCTTACGGTTTGTTGAGGCAATTCCGAGTTTCTCCGGATTTAAGTATGTCAGATCCTCAATCGGGTCATTACATTCAAGAAGATCATTAAGAATCCTTATGAGAAGATGCTTATTTTCCGGGGAACCGAAGATCTTCTTGAAACCAAAATCCGTAAAAGGATTTATATATCTTTCAGTACACATAACGATAGTATTTATTACAGTTGACATTCATCTACAAAAATAGATATAATAATTGAGATTTTATCCATGCAATATAAATAATTATTTAGGCATCCTAAAAATTATGTAACAAAATAGGTGAGATTGCCTACACGGCAACCTCACCTCAAGGATTGTTTGTGTTTTTATGGTTTTTTGCTGAGATTTCAGTTTTATCAGAGCACACCCTGAGCCATCATAGCGCGGGCAACTTTCATGAAGCCGGCAACGTTGGCACCCTTCACGTAGTTGATGAAGTCAGAGCCTTCCTCTTTGCCGTATTTCTCACACTGCTCGTGGATATTCTTCATGATGCTCTTGAGCTTGTCGTCAACCTCCTCTGCACTCCAAGAGAGTTTCTGTGAGTTCTGAGCCATCTCAAGACCGGAGACAGCCACACCACCTGCGTTGGCAGCCTTACCCGGAGCGTAAAGAATCTTGGCAGCAAGGAATTTCTTGATCGCTTCCGGAGTAGAAGGCATGTTTGCACCCTCGCTCACGGCAATCACGCCATTGTCAAGAAGTGCCTGAGCATCGTCGCCGTCAAGTTCATTCTGAGTTGCAGAAGGCATTGCGATATCACACTTCACGTGTTTCCAAGGACGCTCGCCGGGGAGATACTGCACATCGGGATATTTCTCCGCAACCTCGCTGATACGACCGCGATAATAGTTCTTCAATTCGAATATATAATCGAGCTGCTCCTCAGAGAAACCTTCCGGTTTGATGATTGAGCCGCCGCTATCGCTCATGGAGACTACCTTTGCACCGAGTTCGGTAAGTTTGCGGGTAGTATAGGTAGCCACGTTGCCTGATCCAGACACAGCCACTTTCTTACCCTTGATATCGATACCACGTGTAGCAAGCATATTGAGAAGGAAATAGCAGTTGCCATAACCTGTAGCCTCAGGACGGATGAGTGAACCACCGAAGTCAAGACCCTTGCCTGTGAAAGTACCGGTAAACTCACGCGCCATCTTCTTGTAATAGCCGAACATGTAGCCTACCTCACGACCACCTACGCCGATATCACCGGCAGGCACGTCGGTGTCAGGACCGATCTGACGCCATAGCTCAGCGATAAATGCCTGGCAGAAGCGCATGATTTCCATGTCGCTCTTTCCACGCGGAGAGAAGTCGGAACCACCTTTGCCACCACCCATCGGAAGAGTAGTGAGGGAGTTCTTGAATGTCTGCTCGAATGCAAGGAACTTGAGGATTGACTGGTTGACTGAAGCGTGGAAACGGATACCTCCTTTGTAGGGACCAATAGCATTGTTATGCTGGATACGGTAGCCCATGTTGTTGTGCACTTTCCCCTTGTCGTCAACCCAGCTTACGCGGAAAGAGAAGATACGGTCCGGAATGCAAAGACGTTCAATAAGGTTCTCTGCCTCAAAAGAGGGGTATTCGTTATAGACGTCTTCGATAGAGGTCACTACCTCTTCCACTGCCTGAAGATACTCAGGCTCATTCGGGAATCTGCGACGGAGATCCGCCATCACTTCAGATGCTTTCATAAATTGAAAATATGAGTAATTTAATATTCTTTATACCTGTAAAAAACTTTCGTTTCCTTTATTTATCCATCCTCAAAAATCGGGAATGGAAGTTTTGACAGGTGCAAAGTAACAACAAAAATTTTAATTACACAACAATTTGCAATAAAAACTTTAAAAAAAGTTACAATTTTCAACAATTAACATATTTTTCAGCAATTAGGCACCATATATAAAGAGAGGTTGAGAGCGTAATACCACTCCCAACCTCATCAATATTCAGGATTAATTCTATCTTCCGATCATTTTGCTTGCAGACGAAGCACACGCGAAGCATAGTCGTTGCGCTTGTTCCAGTCTACATTATGGCTCAACGGCATCTCCAGACCGTTCGACATCAGATAACGCCCGGTGAATGTCTTACCCTCAAATGGCAACGGGGAATTGTCCACTCGGTTAAGCTCCGTGACAGTATAGAGTTTATCCGGATCAAGACCCGCCATCGTCACGCGAGGCAACTGCTGGTTGACAAACTGCTCCGTCTTCCACCAATAATACACAGCCTCATTCTTATCAGGCGCGACATACATCAGGGATGCGGCACCCTTACCGTCATACGGCGAGAGAAGGCGATATAGATCGCCATGCTGCACCACCGGACGCACGCTCTTATAATCCGCGATAGCCTTACGCGTCTGCGCTTTCTCCTCGTCAGTCATATTCTTGGGCTGGATCTCCATGCCGAGACGTCCGCTCATAGCCACATCCGTGCGGAATTTCAAAGGCACAATACGGTTGGTCTGATGGTTCGGACTTGCCGAGATATGTGAAGCCATGGCAATCGCGGGGAAGAAATAGCTCGTACCCCACTGCATGTAGATTCTCTGAAGCGCATCGGTATTGTCGCTCACCCAGAACTCATCGAAATACGGAAGTATTCCCCAGTTGGCACGTCCGCCACCGCTTGCACATGCCTGAATCGTCAGTTCAGGATATTTGGCACGTATGCGCTGGAGGGTCTTTTCAAGACCTTTGTGATAATCAATATAGAGATGACTCTGGTTGTCGGCACTCTGATACTGCGAACCATGATTCATTATCGGGGCATTGGCATCCCATTTGATATAATCAATCTCCGGATACTTAGTCATGAGGGTGTCAACCACCTCAAATACGAGATCCTGCACCTTCGGGTTTGCCATGTCGAGCACAAGCTGAGTGCCACCACGCCCCTGCACGGCATCCCTGTTGGCAGCCTTCACGATATACTCCGGATACTTCTCATAAAGCTCAGATATAGAATTGACCATCTCCGGCTCAATCCATATACCGAACTTTATGCCATTCTTGTCAGCAGTGTTGCAAAGTCCCTTGATACCATGCGGCAACTTCGTGGTGTCTACCATCCAGTCACCGAGAGAGGAGGAATCATTCTTACGCGGATACTTCACGCCGAACCATCCGTCGTCCATGACGAAAAGTTCGCCACCCATATCGGCGATATCCTTCATCATCTGCCCCATTCCCTCTTCATTTATATCGAAATATACACCTTCCCAGCTGTTGAGAAGCACCTTGCGCAACTCGTCACCATTGGCAAGACGGTAATTACGTCCCCATTTATGGAAATTACGGCTTGCACCACCAAGACCCTCCTCCGAGTAGGTCAATGCAAGAGCCGGAGTGACAAATTTCTCACCCTTCTTCAGATTATATGCGGAGTTCTCCTCATTTATTCCGGCAAAGAAATGGTGATAATTGCTGTCATCAGTATCAAACATCAGTTTGAAATTGCCACCGTAGCACAACGCCGCACCAATCACACGACCATGCTGTTCCTCACCCTTACCGTCAAGCGACATCATCACCTCGGCATGAGACGTATGGGAATTGCGCACACCATCCTTATTCTTTATCACCTTCAGATTATGGGGCAACGGAGCCTCCTCCACTTTCCCCTCATTTGCCCATGAGCCATAGAGTTGCGACACGTGGACATCACTGCGACGGATAGGCAGATACCCCGACATGAAACGGGTCAGTTTCACCGGTTTCTTCTCGTCATGGCTTGTCACAGTCCACGTCTCTATCACGTCACTCTCCGGATAGGTGCGGTAATTCACGTCGACATAAAACGGATATACCTTATCCGCCATTGACACAGTTGTCACCTTCGCACCGTTCTGCTCCACAGAAGAAGTGATACCGGTCACAGCCATATCAAGGGTCATATTCCCGTCGGCATGCACCGCACTCATGGCAGCCTCCTTCTCAGGCCAGAGACCATAGACGGGATATGCGTTAAACTGCGCGTCACCACTACCTGGAAACGCATTCAGATCGTTGGCACCCAATCCGGCACCATAATACAGAAACTTCAGAGGCTCACCCTTCGTGGCATCCAGCACGAGGGAAGTCTTCGGTGTTGACACATGCACAATCTCGGCAAATGCCGGGATAGACATAGCCAACGAGATAGTCATCAATGATATACAGGTCAGTTTTCCCATAGATTTTATTGGATTATTATTATTCGAGACAAAAGTCCGCATCAACATCGGACTACACCGATACAAAATTAGACAATAATTCCATCCTTTTACTACACTCTCATACCTTTTTCTACCACTTTAACTTTATTTATAATCCTCATCCCATCTTACCGCTCTGAAGTGATTTGCAAATCCTTATTTTACATACAACAATCAATAAATATTATCGTTATTATGTCAAATTAACACAGAAGTTTACACAACTTCATAATATCAGTCATAATACCATGTCACCGGCTCAAAGAGAAATAATAACCGAAATCACACCACTCTCCGACAAAGACTGTTTCTATTTTATCGACAGATATAAGGATCGTTTCAACTATCCGATACATCGCCATGAGGATTATGAACTCAATTTTGTGGGGGATGCCGCAGGAGCTTCACGTGTGGTCGGCGACTCGGTATGTGAGATAGGTCCGCTTGACCTTGTGCTGGTCGGACATAACATCGAACACTGCTGGGAACAAGGGAAATGCTCTTCCCCTAAGATACATGAGATGACCCTCCAATTCTCGAAAAAACTTTTCGGCGACACTTTCCTGAGCAAGAACCAGATGGCTCCGATAAAGGAACTGCTTGAACGGTCGGGCAACGGTATCGCTTTCTCACATAACGACATACTGAGAGTGTATCATCTTCTTGACGAACTGACCAAAACGCCCGACAATTTCCAGCGGATGCTACTGCTTATGCGCATACTATACGAACTTGCCAACTCCACGGAAAGCGTACAGCTATCCTCATCCTCATTTGCACAGGCACCCACCCGCACAGACAGCCGTCGTGTGCTGAAAGTGCAGGAATATATCGACAATAATTATAAGGATGAGATACGCCTCTCCGACCTTGCTGATCTTGTAGGGATGACTCCCACAGCATTCAGCCGATTCTTCAAGCTACGCACCGGACGCCACGTCTCGGAATACATCATCGACGTGCGTCTTGGTCATGCCACACGAGCACTCGTCGACAGCACACACTCCATCTCGGAAATCTCATTCGAATGTGGCTTCAACAACATCAGCTACTTCAACCGCATCTTCAAGAAACGGAAAGGATGTTCCCCAAAAGAATTTCGCGAGCTATACAAACGCAACCGCCTACTCGTCTGATACATCAAGCACATCATGCTCTTACATCATGCACAACCATAGACTTTTGTGCATAATGTAATAACTTGATGTGCTTGATGTATCTTGATTGTACTATTTTACCAATTCCTTGCACAATCGCCTGTATCCCTTTGCAAATGACAGCAATAATTGTACCTTTGCAAAAAATTCAACTGAAAGACCATGAAACCAAGCAAAATAATACTTCCGGCATTCCTTGCCCTCGCGTTCAGTTCTAATGCCAAGATAGAGCTACCAAATATATTCACCGACAACATGGTAATCCAGGCTGACACCATGGCTGCCATCTGGGGAAAAGCCACTCCCGGCTCCACCGTCACGGCAGAAGGGTCGTGGGGAGAATCCGCATCAGCAAAGACCGGTAAGGATGGCAAATGGAGACTTACACTGAAGACTCCCGCTCCCTCCTTCACTCCTACGGAGATAAAGATTACCGATAAATCCGACAACGACACGCGCACTCTCGGCAATGTGCTTGCCGGCGAAGTGTGGCTCGCTTCCGGACAGAGCAACATGGAGATGCCGATGCGCGGATTCTGGCACCAACCCGTTGAAGGTGCCGGCGAACAGGTCATGTTCAGCCGCAGTCTCGGAAAAGGTATACGGTTTATCAATGTGCCGAAAGCCGCAAGCTATGAGCCGCAGGATAACTTCAACGGCAGCTGGATGGAATGTACCCCCTCCACCACTTCCGAATTTTCAGCCCTGGGATGGTATTTCGCCACTGCCCTACGCGACATCATCGACGTGCCTGTAGGCATCATCTCATGTGCATACGGTGGCTCGAAAGTAGAGGGATGGTTGCCCGCTGGCATCATTGCCAAATATCCCGACAGAAATCTTGAAGCGGAGAAAAACAATCCTGACATGGGTGAATGGGAACGCATCAACGTTATGTATAATGCCATGCTGCTCCCTGTGGCTGGATATACAGTCCGCGGCTTCCTCTGGAATCAGGGGGAGTCAAACGTAGGCGGACATGACTATTATCCCACCCGTCAGACCGAGATGGTGCATCATTGGCGCGATCTATGGCAGAATCCGTCGATACCTTTCTATTTCGTGGAGCTACCCGGCTGGGAATATGGCGGTCCCGACAAGACGGAGGCGGCTCTTTTCCGCGAAGCTCAGCACAAGGGAGCGGATACTGCCGACGGAAGATACATTGTCTGTACGTCTGATCTTGTGTATCCCGATGAGGTCAACGACATACATGCCCGCAACAAGCGTCCTATCGGTCAACGTATGGCTGCCGCTGCCGCCACATATTCCTACGGCATTCCCGGCATCCCTCACACCTACCCCACCTTTAAGGAGATGGAGAATCATGGCGAATATGCGCTGATCACGTTCGACAATGCATGGAGCGGCCTGTCGCCCAACGAAAATATCGAAGGTTTTGAGGTAGCAGGGGAAGACCGGGTATTTCATCCCGCAAAAGCGGAGATCGACCTGAGCAAACTATCGGTAAAGGTCTCCTCTCCCGATGTGAAGGATATAAAATCGGTGCGCTACTGCTTCAAGAATTTTGCAATCGGTAAGCTGCACGACAACTACGGGATGCCTGTAGTGCCGTTCCGCACCGACAACTGGGATATGTAAGACCCTAAAAACATCACCTCCAATTCATTTTAAATCCAAATTAAAATATGTCAAAAAAAGTCAATATTTTCATAATATTATTCATATTTATATTTTCAGGAATAATCATGCGTGCAAATGATTTCGTCACTGTTGAGGATGGCAAATTCATGCTTGATGGCAAACCGTATAAATATGCCGGCACCAACTTCTGGTATGGGGCTATACTCGCCTCTCCCGGCAACGGTGGCGACCGCACACGCCTCTCTGAAGAACTTGACTCGCTTCAAGCTCTCGGCATCGATAACCTCCGCATCCTCGCCGGAGGTGACGGCAACAGGACAATCCCCTCCCACATAGAGCCTACCCTACAGACTGCCCCCGGGGAATATAACGAAGATATTCTTAAAGGGTTGGATTATCTCATAGCCGAATTGGAACGACGCAATATGAAAGCCGTCATCTATCTCAACAACGCATGGGAATGGAGTGGCGGATTCGGTACCTATCTTGAATGGGCAGGACATGAGGAGGCTCCCCTCCCTCTACGCGACGGCTACGACAAATATATCAAATATGCCTCACGCTTTGTCACTGACGAGAAGGCAAAAAACATGTTTGCAAATCATGTACGCAATATCGTGACACGCGTCAACAGCGTGACAGGCAAACCTTACACAGACTCACCCGCCATAATGTCGTGGCAGATAGCCAATGAGCCACGCTGTTTCGATCCTGCCAACAAGGAAGTTTTCTATAAATGGCTTACCGACACCGGACGTCTTATCAAGAGTCTGGATCCCAATCATCTGGTATCTACCGGAAGCGAGGGGAAATGGGGATGCGAAGGGGATATCGACCTATGGGCACGTATCCACAATTCGGATGCCATCGATTATGCCAACATCCACATCTGGCCCTACAACTGGAGTTGGGTGAAACCGGAAAGCATGACCGAGGATCTTCCGGATGCCATCGCCAATACTAAGGAATATATAGAATCACACCGCGCTCTTACGAAAAAGCCTATTGTGCTTGAAGAATTCGGCTTCCCCCGCGATAATATGGATATTGCCATCGGCAGCCCCACCACCAACCGCGATGCATATTATAAATATGTGCTCGACACGCTGACCGAGGGCGATCTGCTCAACGGCATAAACTTCTGGGGCTGGGGCGGCAACGCTCATCCGGTGCATAAAAGCTGGCAACCCGGCGACCCCTATACCGGCGACCCGGCACAGGAGGATCAAGGTCTTAACTCCGTCTTCACATCCGACCGCAGCACGCTCAACCTCATCCGCAATGCCAACAAAAAGCTCAAAGTAATAAAATAAGTCATTTCCCTCATTATTTTCATTATCGTCATTATTGACATTATTGACAATAACGTCAATAACGACAAAACAATCAGGTAATTTAGGTAAATAAGATTGCGTCAGAGAGAGAAATTCAATTGAATTTCTCTCTCTTTATTTATAATTAACTAAAAAAATCTTATATTTAAAGATTTATGGTAATTTCGGATAAAATAGTGCAAGTTTTTAGTCGTTTATCACTATAACTTTGCAAACGGAAAAGATACCCGACTTAAGTATATATATAACCTAAAATCATATACTCACTTAAGATCAGCTCTCTCCTCCCCAAACAAAGAAAACTCAATCAATCTTAATATTTACAAAACTAATCTTTCAACTCATGAAGACAAAGCTTTGCCACTTCAAGTGGCTGTTGGTATCCTTCTTCTGCTTGATAGCGATGAGCGGAGCCGCACAGGTCACTGTCACAGGCGTTGTTACCGATGAAGCAGGTGAACCCCTGATCGGAGCCACCGTGCTTGAAAAAGGTAAACAGAACGGAGCAGCCACAGACATTGACGGAAATTTCAAATTCAACGTCTCTTCATCAAATGCCACTCTCATGGTCTCTTATGTGGGATATGCCACACAGGAGGTCAAACTCAATGGTAAGACCAACCTCACCATCGTACTGAAAGAGGATTCCCAGGTACTTGAGGATGTTGTTGTGGTCGGCTATGGCACACAAAAGAAATCCGACATCACGGGTTCTGTCGCTTCCCTTTCAGAAGCTCAGATGAAACAATCGATTGTCACCAATGCCGACCAGATGCTCCAGGGCAAGGTTGCAGGTGTGCAGGTGACACAGAACTCCGGTGCTCCCGGCGGTGCCACTTCAGTACGTATCCGTGGTGCAAGCTCACTCAACTCTTCTAACGAACCTCTCTATGTGATTGACGGCGTGCCTATGAGCGGCAGCAGCGACATCGGCGGGTTCGACTGGATGGGCGGCAGCAACGGTCAGACAAAGGTAAACCCGCTGGCAGCCATCGCCCCCTCCGACATCGTGAGCATCGACGTGCTTAAAGATGCCTCCGCCTGTGCCATATATGGTGCGGCAGGTGCCAACGGTGTTGTGCTTGTGACTACCCGTCGCGGTTCTGCCGGACACACCAACGTGACCTACGACGGATACGTGGCGTGGCAGCAGGTGGCAAAACGCCTCGACATGATGGATCTTCGTGAATACGCACTCTATCAGCAGCAGCTTCTCGCAGAGGGAGTGCTGAACAAAGGAAATTTTGACTCGACATACAGCGACATCTCCCTCCTCGGCAAAGGCACCGACTGGCAAGATGAGATCTTCCGCACAGCCTTCATGCAGAGCCATCAGGTGAGCGTCACCGGTGGTAATGAGAAAACAGTATATGCCATGAGCGGCGGCTGGATGCAGCAGGACGGTACGATCATCGGATCTGACTTCTCACGCTTCAACACACGCTTCAACATCGACAACAATTTCACAAAATGGCTGAAAATTGGTGGTGCCCTCGCCTACACACGCACAGATGAGACCATCACACGAAATGACGGTTCTGACGGTGTTATCATGCAGGCAATGACCATGATGCCCTCCGTGCCCGTGTATGACTACGACGGCAACTGGGCAGGTCCGAACACCGTCAACGGTGCATCGACATGGAACCCCGTGGCACTCGCCATGATGACCAACAACACTCTCCTCCGTCAGAAAATCAACGGTAACTTCTACGTAAGTGCCGATTTCCTGAAACACTTCACATTCCGCGCGGAATATGCTTTCGACGCTTCACAGAACCAGAACAAATCGTTCATACCACGCTATCAGTTCGGTCTCGTATCTAACGACATCAACCAGATGATGCAGCGTGAGGACCACAACTTCTTCTGGATGCAAAAAGACTACCTCACCTACAATCAAACCTTCAACGAGAAACATGACGTGACTGCGATGGTAGGTTTTGAGGTGTCAAAAGGCTCTTGGAACGGCACTCAGTTCATCAAGAACAATTTCACCAGCGACAACATCCATATCATGGGATCTGACGGTGATTTCGTATCCAACACAGGATGGTCTGACGCCAACTCCTCCGCCTCTGTATTCGCCCGCGTGAACTACGGTTTCGACAACCGCTACCTCCTCACCGCCACAGTACGTCGTGACGGATCAAGCAAATTCGGTCCCAAGAACAAATGGGGTACATTCCCTTCAGTGGCTCTCGCATGGCGTCTCATCCAGGAGAAATGGCTTCAGGACGTCAACTGGATCAGCAACCTTAAACTCCGTCTCGGCTACGGTAAGGTAGGTAACTCCAACATCAGCACCTATCTCTACGGCTCATCCCTTCAGACGATACTCACCCCGATGGGTTCCGCCTACATTCCGAGCAACCTCTCCAATCCTAACCTGAAATGGGAGGCTTCGGAGCAATACAACGTAGGTCTTGACTTCGCAGCCTTCAGCAACCGTCTCGAACTCACCGTTGACGGCTACATCAAGCAGACTCAGGATCTTCTTATGCAGACCTTCGTGCCCTCGCACATCGGCTCTAACTCTTGGGGCGAGATCAATACCCCGTATGCCAACATCGGTAAGACTCGCAACGTAGGTATCGACGTGCAGATCAATGCCCGTCCGGTCATCACACGCGACTTCATGTGGTCAAGTTCATTGACTCTCTCCCACAACCGCAACAAGATCGTTGCACTCAACGACGACTCTCAGCGAATCTATGGCAATATCGACTGGTGGGCACCTTTCCAGACTGTAACAATGTTTGCTGTCGGACAGCCTATGGGCGTATTCTACGGATATGAGACAGAGGGTCTCTTCCAGAATGAAGCCGACATCCTCGGTCATGCCTCTCAGACAGGCAGCAAGGAGCCTTACAGCAACAAGATTGATAAGGTGTCGGGCGCATGGATCGGCGACCTCAAATTCAAAGACCAGAATGGCGATGGCGTGATAAATGATGCTGACCAGAAGATCATCGGCGACCCCAACCCGGATCTGACTTTCGGCTTCACCAACACATTCTCTTGGAAGAACTTCGAACTTAACGTAGGTCTTACCGGTCAGATCGGCGGCGACATCCTCAACTGGGCACGCTACCGCACCGAAGGACTCAGCTCAATCTGGGACAACCAGGCTGTAAGCGTTCTAAATCGCGCACAGACTGAGAAGATCGACCCCAATGGCAGCGACGACATCTCCAATCTCCAACTTGCAAAAGGTCATAACGGAATACCCCGCTTCTCCAACCTTGACGCCAACGGCAACCAGCGCATGAGCGACCGCTGGCTCGAGGATGCCTCTTACCTCCGCATTCAGAACATCTCACTCACCTACAATCTCCCCGAGAAATGGGCGAAGAAAGTGTTCATGCAGAGCGCGAGAATCTACTTCAACGTGCAGAACGTCTACACATTCACCAACTACAGCGGATACGATCCGGAAATCGGTGCCTTCAATCAGAGTTCTCTTCTTCAGAACATTGACCGCGGCCGTTATCCCACTCCCCGCACATATACTATCGGTCTTAACCTCTCCTTCTAAACAATCTCACCGAATACAGAAATGAAAAATATAATCAAAACTTCAGTCCTGTCTCTGATTATCGGCGGATCGCTCGTATCCTGCAACGATTTCCTGACAATCGACCCCATCGACAAACCCGTACTGGAGACCTACTATACAACCCCGGCTGCTCTTCAGTCGACCACAATGGCTCTCTATGCCTCCAAGACTTGGAGCAACTTCCACATGAATTTCCAGTGGAAGCTCGACATGATCAACGGCGACATCTACTATACCTATTCCGACGAGGGTCAGTGGTATTTCGGAACATACACATCCGTCAACCCCTATCTCAACGAGGGTTGGAAAGGTATTTACAACGTTATCCTTGATGCCAACAGCATCATCCACGACATAGTGCCAATCTGCGGCGGCACAATCACCCAGGCGGACAAGGATCAGGCCCTCGGAGAGGCGCGTGCAATGCGTGGATACTGCCACTACATGCTGGCTGAGGTATGGCATGACGTCCCCGTGATCGAGAACAACACCGAGATGATCTCATCAGGCAATCTCGATGTGCCGCGCAACACTCAGGCAAGCGTCTACCGCTTCGCAATGGAAGACCTTGACGCAGCCGTGGAGCTTCTTCCGGAAGAGACCACCGACAACTACCGTCTCAACAAGCGCAAGGCTCGCGCACTCCGTGCGAAACTCGCCGTCACAATGGCGGCTCACAAAGACTACGGCTATGACCGCGACGCTCTCTATGCGAAGGCTGCCGCCGATGCTCTCGACGTGATCGAGAACACTCAGGCTCTGACCCAGATCGACTTCTCCACCCTCTTTGACGTGGAGGCTAACAATGGTCCGGAATCAATCCTCGCAATACAGTGCGGTGTGCTTGGATACTCCTACGGCAACGCACGCAATACGGCATGGAGCCGTTCAAGCGTGATAGCCGACCAGACATGGGGCGCAGGTAAGGGTCCGACTCTATCCCTACAGCAGATGTATGACCGCAACGACAAACGCCGTATGTGGACCTACATGACCAACGGCGACGTCTATCCGATGCTCAACCGCGCAGGTGGTGGCTACACCTACCAATACGTGAGCCGCGACGGTAACGGCGACGTGCTCGAAGACCGCAACGAGATGCTTGCCCACATAAAGAAATACATCATCGGTAAGGGTGCTGACTGCGACGGAAATGTCGGAATTAATCAGGATGCCGCCAACAACATCTACCTCATGCGTCTCGCCGACGTCTACCTCACCTACGTTGAGGCAAAGATGGGCACAGCATCATCCACTTCCGACGCCACAGCAATGAAATACTACAACATGGTGCGCCAGCGTGCCGGTGTAGCTGAAGCATCATCCGTCACCTACATGGAACTCCTTAAAGAACGTCGTCGCGAACTCGCATTCGAGAGCCAAACTTGGTTCGACACCCAGCGTTATCGCTACCGTGAGGGTAATGCCGCCGCTCTCGAGATGCTCAACAACGGCTACGGCACAGGGCTAAACCGTGCATCAATGATAGTGCCGGACTACAACAAATATCCGACAATCGACGCCTCGAACGAAAACAACCGCGACATCTACATCGTCGTAAGCAACACAGCCGACGGCGGACAGTATGATGAGATTCTTCTCACCGACCTGTCGTTTGTAGCACCCATCCCGGCTGCCGTATCGTCAAGTTCTCCGGCTCTCATGGGTGAGCCAGTCGACTACTATGGCGGGGCAGCTGAATGAAGTCATCCAAACTTGTTTCAAAAAATCAGAAACCGATGAAAAATAATCTGAAAAACAATATAAGATATAGTTTTGTGGCTCTTTCCGGGTTGCTTCTTGCAGGCGGAATGATGTCGTGCAGCGAGACAGATGCCGACAAGGACAAGGGCGCCACCCCGGTCATCAAGTATGCCCGTATGTGCGATATTGAGACTGCCGACTCCCTCGTGGTGAGCGCATCTCTCGGCACACGCCTCGCTTTCGTGGGCGACAATCTCGGCGACGTGCAGCAGATATGGTTCAACGACCAGAAAGCAAAACTCAACCCTACAATGGTGACAAGCCACACAATCATCGTCGACATACCCAACGTGATTCCGGGTGAGGTAACTAATAAAGCTCGATTCATCACATCGTCCGGCATAACCACGGAATACCCCTTCAACGTATCCGTGCCGGCTCCCCGTGTGGATGCCATGTCGTGTGAGTATGCCCATGCCGGATCTGTAGTGACACTCACCGGTGCCTACTTCGCAGATGATCCCAACGTGCCTCTGACCGTCACATTCCCCGGAAACGTTCCCGCCGAGATCCGCAGCATCGAGCAAGAGACGCTTCAAGTAGTGGTGCCGGAGGGTGCTGAGGAGGGTGCGATAACAGTATCTTCCATCTATGGCGACGGGCTCAGTTCATTCCATTATCTCGACACACGAGGCATGATGTTTGACTTTGACGGTCTCACCGGACTCGGCAACCACGGCTGGCACAACGTGCCCATCGAAAATGACGGCACAGGCATCAGTGGCAACTATATCCGCCTCGGCGACGGTGCTACTACACTTGCCGGTGCAGATGCTTGGGACGATGGCAACTTCTCTTTCGAATATTGGGCAGGAAGCTGGAACACCCCGACCGACTACCCCGAACGCGAGGGCGTGCGTCTGTTTGATATCGTCGATTTCTCCGACTACAACAACATGAGCCTGAAATTCGAACTTTGCATACCGGAAAATGCAGCATGGCAGTCATGTGCAATGCAGCTGATATTCGCTGGGACAGATAAAGTGTCGATGGGTAATGCCGGCACCGATATCTTCGGCAACACCGTGGCAGGTGCCAACAACAACTATCTCCAGACCACAATGGCACGCGGACTTTGGACACCTTGGACCATCAACGAGGCATATCACACCGGCGGCGAATGGATTACCGTATCGCTACCGATCAAAGACTTCGTGTATGCCCCCGACGGCTCAGGCGCGACATCCTTCCTCGGCAGTGCATCCGACTTCGCAAGTTTCCAGATCTTCCTTTGGAACGGCGGTGTCACCGGAGTTGATTGCACCCCGATGCTGAAGATAGACAATATACGTGCGGTAAAGAACTAACCCGGAATACTTAAGCAATTAATATGCGATCAAGCAATGAAAAAGATATATAAAATCACAGGCATGCTGATGATGTGCGCTGCCCTTTCCGCACCTATCATGACATCATGCAGCGACGATAATTACGACACCCAGCAGTATAAGGGAGGCGTAAACCTCAACGTCTGGGGACCGCGCCCCGTGGCACGCGGCGGTGAACTCCGTTTCCTCGGTTCAGGCATGGACCGCATCACCTCAATCACCCTTCCGGGTGCCGGCGACGTGACCGACATATCCGTAGTCAGCAATGAGGAGATACGCATCATCGTGCCTCAGAACGCTGAGCCGGGTAAAGTGGTGCTCCATCATGCCAACGGCGACATTGAATCTCTGACCGAGCTATCCTTCACCGAGCCGATCTCTCTCGACGAGATCTCTCCGATGACTGTGAAACCGGGTCAGCAGATCACACTCAGCGGCGATTATCTCAACCTCATCGAGGAGGTGATATTCACCGACGAAGTGGCTGTCGGCATAAAGGATTTCATCACCCACACGCGTCAGGAGATCTCACTTGTGGTGCCGGCAGAGGCACAGACAGGCAAGATCACCATCAGCGACGGTGGCGAACCTATCCCCAACCACATCCATTCCGAGGAGGACGTGACAATTGTGCTCCCGTCGGTTGAACGTGTCGCAGACCTCACCAAGATCAAACCGGGCGAGACCGTCACCATCACTGTCAAAGATATCGACCTTGTGACAGCCGTGGAGATGCCTTCCGGCGAACAGGTGGAATTCAACGTCAATGAGGATAAACTCTCATTCGTGCTCCCCGCCGACGTGACCGACGGCACAATCTGTATGCTCCCGGCATCAGGCGTGAAAGTGGCAATCGCCACTATCGGTGTGGCACTCCCTGAAGAGGTAGTGGCTGATCCCGCATCCGCAATCTGGGGCGGCGACGTCATCAAGTTCAAGGGCATCAATATGGAGCTTGTCACAGGTGTGTCATTCCCCAACGTGGAGGAGATTGTCGTTCCCGACAACGTTACGCCCACAGAAATCAGCGTGACAGTTCCAGCCGGCACACAGAGCGGTAACGCCGTGCTACGCACAGCATCCGGTGGCGCGGTAGACGTGGAGATCTCCACTCTCAAACCGGAAGCAGTAGCCTACACACCGGCTCCCGCAGCACTCGCATCCTCATTGAAAGTGACCGGACGCAATCTTCAGAACGTGACTGCAATCACGTTTGGAGGTGCAGCTACAGTTGAAGTGACCGGAGCCACCGCCACAGAATTTACTGTCAATATCCCTGCCACTCTCACTGCCGGAAGCAACACCGTCACATTGACACTCTCCAACGGCGAGACCATCGACACCGATGCAATCGAGCTTACAGCTCCCGAATGTGCATACGCCACCGAGCTTCCCGCAGAGGATGCCGAGATCAATGCCGGCGAGACATTCTCCATCATGATTGCAAATGCCGACAAACTCACCGGAGTTAAGGTCAACGGCAACGACGTGCAGTATATCCTCAACGGCAACCGACTGATCATACAGGTGCCGGAATCTGCCGGAAAGAACTCCACATTCACCCTCCTCTCATCCAACGGCGAGATCTCATACAACATCGCCTTCATCCCCGCCACCCATGTGGAGAACGTGATCTTCTCTGAGGTACGCGACCTCGGAAGCTGGGCAGGTGAAGATGCCGGTGGCGCATTCCGTCTCTACAAGAGCAGTTTCGAAGGCGTGCCCGCAGGTGCAAAGCTGGTGTTCCATATCTCACCCTACGACTACACTCAGATTCAGGTGAACGATGCCAACTGGGGTCAGATGGCAATGCTTGAACCCGCTCAGACAGCCACTACAGCAGAATTTGAACTCTCTGCGGAAGTGCTCAACAGAATCCTTACCACCGATGACGGATGGTCAGAGACAGCTATGGTGATACAGGGTCAGGGCACAGTAGTCAGCAAGGTACACATCGAATGGGAGAACTCCCTTGAGACTGTGTTCTGGACCGGCAACGCTGACCTTACCGGATGGGGAGGTATGCAGGATTTCGCATGGAATGATGATGCAATCGCCAACATTTTCTCAACATGGAAACCCGGTCAGATCCTACGTGCCTACTACACCACCACCGGCGGCAGTCAGCCTTGTATCAAGTTCGGACGCGGTGAAGACTGGGCTATGCTCCCCGGATCCGCACAGGAATACTATGACTGTCCGGCATCTCAGACAAACGTGGAATTTATCCTCACTGCCGACGACATCAACCAGCTCGTCAACAACCACGGTCTGCTGATTCAGGGCAATGATATCATCCTGACCAAACTGACAATAGAATAAAAGCTCCGAAATACTCATAAAGCCATGATTCTCCGGAAGGGTTTGGCAATCCTTCCGGAGAATCAAAACAGAACAAGAAATAATGAAAACAACTGCATATATTCTCGCGGGGGCACTCCTGTTTTCCGGTATCACATCCTGCGACGACAGCCACAAACCGGATTGGAGCGAGACCGCTCCAGTAGACGTGAACGTGGTCAGCACCTCCATCGCAAACGGTGCCACTGTGAGCGCATCCACAGGGAGCATAACTGTGGAATACTCCACCGGAATCGTGCTTAACCCCGCTGTCGGCATAACGCTATCCGGCGGATCAATCGAATCGGTTGAGGTAAACGATAACAAACTCACCGCATCCTTCAATCTGTCGAAAGGGAAGACATACGTATTCAATATCCCCTCACGTGCGGTAGCCGGCATAGGCACAAAGACCTTCGCTCCGGAGACCACCGTCACCTTCTCCACCGAAGGTGCTTCGATGATTATCGACTCCTCCCTTCTTACCCGATCTCTCACCAACCCCAACGCCACCGCCGAGGCTCAGAAAGTTTTCAACGTCCTTCTTGACAACTACGGCACAAAGCAGCTCTCAGGCGCAATGGGAGAAGTGGCATGGTCTACCCAGTTCACCGATCTTATCCATTCCGCTACAGGCGAATATCCCGCAATCATCGGCTTCGACTATATCCATCTCGCATCCTCTCCTGCCGACTGGATCAACTACGGCGACATCACTCCGGTGAAGAACGCATGGGAAGCCGGAAGCATCCCAACCATTACATGGCACTGGAACGTGCCCAAATCGCAGGACGACCCCTCATTGGGCTATGATGCCTCTTCCGATGCCTTCAATGCTGCTAACGTACTCATCGACGGCACTTGGGAAAATACAGTGGCGACTGCCGACGTTGAGAAAGTGGCAGGCTATCTGAAACTCCTTCAGGATGCCGGCATTCCGGTGCTCTGGCGTCCGTTCCATGAAGCTGCCGGCGACTACACTTGGGGAAGCTGGTTCTGGTGGGGCAACTCCGGTGTGGAGACCACCAAACAGCTCTGGTCATGGCTCCGCGAGAAACTCACAGTGGAATATGGACTCAACAACCTGATATGGGTATGGACCGTACAGACTTCCGACGAAGGGAAACCAGCATCCATGACAAAGATATCGGAGGCATATCCCGGAGATGATCTCGTCGACATAGTTGGTGCCGACCTATACGTGGATCCTCTTACAAACCAGACCTCACAGTTTGAAATCCTCTATAACCTCGTCAAAGGGAAGAAACTCGTCGCACTGACTGAATGTGGCAACCTTCTCGATGTGGAATCCGCCCTTGCTGATGGTGCTCTCTGGAGCTACTTCATGGGATGGTATGACCTTGACGACAACGGCAAGCCCGCCTTCGGCGAATGGAACACCAACAACGAATGGAAAACAGTGATGGATAATCCTCTCGTCATCAACCGTGGTGACGTGACATTCTGATAACAGAGAGAATTATAACCAACCTAAATTATATGAACAGATTTCTTATAGCCGTCGCAGCAATATCCATCATGGCTGCCGGCTGTGGCAGAAAGGCAAAGTCAGAAGTTGCCGACGAACAGACAATATCCACTCCGGCTGAGATGCTCAAAGAGCGTCTCGCCGCCGGAGTCGCCGACAGCATAGTGATGTTCGGTCATCATGACGATCCGGTGTATGGTCATTCATGGAAATGGGAAGGCACCTCCGACGTTGTGACAGTCACCGGTGCATATCCCACCGTAATGAGCTGGGACCTTGGTGCGCTTGAACTCGGCAAATCCGCCAATCTCGACGGTGTGCCGTTTGACACAATGAGGAAAGAAGTAGTTGCTCAGGCGGCTCGCGGAGGCGTCAACACTTTCAGCTGGCACCTCTATCACCCACTCACCGGAGCCGACAGCTGGACCACAACCGACTCGCTTGCCGTCAGCAAGATGGTAAACACCCCCGATGGAAAGGCTGCCTACGAGAAACAGCTCGACATGCTCGCAGATTTCTTCCTCTCCCTGAAAGATGGCGACGGCCAAAGGATAGGCGTGATATTCCGCCCCTGGCATGAGCACACCGGAAGCTGGTTCTGGTGGGGCACCGGCAACTGCACTGCCGACGACTATAAGTCACTCTGGAAAATAATGCGTGAGAAGTTTGATGCAAAGGGTGTCGACAACGTGGTCTGGGCTTATTCTCCCGACCGGTGCTCCTCTGCCGAACAATACATGGCTCGCTATCCGGGAGATGAATATGTAGATATCCTCGGAGCCGACGTATATCATTTCAACGGAGCAGAAGGGACCGATACCTATCGCAATGATGCCGGCAACACTCTCAGCATAGCCTGTGAGGAGGCTGAACGACGCGGTAAGATCGCCGCCTTCACAGAGACCGGATGCGAGTCGGTCGTAATCGACGACTGGTACACCTCCGTACTGCTCCCGATCCTGAAATCATACCCCGTGGCATACGTCACGGTATGGAGAAACGCCCACGACAAACCGCAGCATTTCTACACCCCCTATCCGGGACATCCGGCTGAGGCTGATTTCAAGAAATTCGCATCTGACCCTTCAGTTAAATTCATAAAACAATAATCTATTCACCCTCTTCACAACAACAGACAATGGATATCTTCAACATAAGAAAAAATCTGGTCCTTTCAAACTACGAGACACTCATCACACGCCACAACATACCCATTGACGGCAACGGAGTCTACACACGCTATGCACATCCCGTGGTGACTGCCGAGATGGTACCCCCATTCTGGAAATATGACTTCAATCCGGAGACCAACCCCTATTTCATGGAGCGTATCGGCATAAACGCCACCCTCAACTCCGGTGCAATCAAATGGAAGGATAAATATGTACTTGTGGTGCGTGTGGAAGGGAACGACCGTAAATCCTTCTTCGCAATTGCGGAGAGTCCGAACGGTATCGACAATTTCGTGTTCCGCGACCACCCCATCACAATGCCGGAGGATGAGATTCCCGGCACCAACGTCTACGACATGCGACTCACCGCCCATGAGGATGGCTACATCTATGGCATCTTCTGTGTAGAACGTCATGACGACAGCTGTCCCGGCGACCTTTCCGCTGCAACAGCCTGTGCAGGCATCGCACGCACGAAAGATCTTGAGAACTGGGAACGTCTCCCCGACCTCAAATGCAAGAGCCAGCAGCGCAATGTGGTGCTTCATCCCGAATTTGTAAATGGCAAGTATGCACTCTACACCCGTCCGCAGGATGGCTTCATCGACACAGGCAGTGGCGGCGGTATCGGCTGGGCACTCATTGACGACATTACAAATGCCGTTGTCGGCGAGGAGATAATCATCGACGAACGCCATTACCACACCATCAAGGAGGTGAAGAATGGTGAAGGTCCCGCTCCCATCAAGACACCCAAAGGATGGCTTCACCTTGCCCACGGTGTGAGAGCCTGTGCATCCGGTCTCAGATACGTGCTCTATATGTATATGACCTCGCTTGAAGAACCATGGAAACGTATCGCAGCCCCCGGCGGATACTTCATGGCTCCCGTAGGTGAGGAATATATGGGCGATGTGATGAACGTGCTTTTCGCCAACGGATGGATTGCCGACGAAGATGGAACCGTATTCATCTATTACGCATCGTCCGACACCCGTATGCACGTGGCAACCTCCACCATCGACCAGCTCGTCGACTACTGCCTCAACACTCCGGAAGACGGACTGACCACCGGCGAATCTGTAAAGACCCTCAACCGACTCATCGACGCTAACCTCGCGTTGAAGGATTGATGGTTTATGGTTTAAAGTTTAAGGTTTAAGGATTAAGGTTTAAATCGCCATGGCTAATCTTTCTCGAAAAATCGGTTACGGCTTCGGCGACATGGCGTCGTCGATGTTCTGGAAAATATTCAGTTACTACCTGCCGTTCTTCTATTCCAACATATTCGGGCTGTCGCTGATCGATGCCGGAGTGCTCGTGATGGTCACAAGAATATGGGATGCCGTCTCGGATCCGGTGATGGGAGTGGTGGCTGACCGCACCGACACACGCATGGGTAAATACAGACCATACCTGCTATGGTTTGCCGCACCCTTTGCAATCTGCGGCATACTGCTGTTCACCACTCCCGATTTCTCCTACGCCGGGAAGCTGATATGGGCGTATGTCACCTACGTGCTCATGATGACCGTCTATACCGGCATAAACGTGCCTTACGGCGCGATGCTCGGGGTGGTCACTGATAATCCCGAAGAGAAGACCATCTTCTCCTCCTTCCGTATGCTCTTCGCCTACGCCGGTTCTTTCATAGCCTTGGCTTCATGGGAGCCTCTATGCTCCATGTTTGAGCGCAGTTTCGGAATGTCGATGTCTACAAGCTGGCAGATGGCGATGGTGGTGATTGCCGCCGCATGCCTCGTGCTCTTCATCGTCTGCTTCTCTATGACGCGAGAGGTGGTGAAGACAAAGAGCGTAGTCAGCATTGGCAACGACTTCAAGGCTCTTCTCAAAAACCATCCTTGGTGGATACTCATTGCCGCTGCACTCTGCTTCAATCTCTTCAATACGGTCAGAGGTGCAACTGTAGCCTATTTCTTTGCCGATGTAATCGGTGCGGACGCCAATATGTGGTTCTTCGGGCTCTCGATACTCTTCTATTCCGGTCTATTCCTTAGCATCGGAGAGATCGCCAACATGGCAGGTGTCGCACTTGCAGTGCCCATCGTGTCGAGATTAGGGAAAAAGAACACGTTCCTTCTTGTCAACGTGCTGCTCGCCATACTCAGCGTGGGCTTCTTCTTCCTACCCGTCACCTCATTCGGATTCTTCCTCATGCTGGTATGTCAGATCCTCATCTCCATACTGACAGGCATAATGTCGCCGCTGGTATGGGCGATGTATGCCGACGTGGCAGACTATTCCGAACACCGCTTCCACACCGCCTCCACCGGACTCATCTTCAGTTCCTCATCAATGGCGCAGAAATTCGGTGGCGCAATCGGTGGTGCGGCAGTGCTGTGGCTCCTCAGTGCGTTCGGTTACGTGGCATCGGCTGACGCATCCGTGGCTCAGCCTGAAGCTGCAGTAAACTGCCTGTGGGCACTCATGAGCTTCATACCCGCAGCCGTGGCAGTATTGGCATTCGTGGCAATGTATTTCTATCCGCTCACAACCGGCAAGGTGAAATCGATAGCCGACGACCTGCGCATCCGCCGCAATAACCCTGCTGCTGACGAGGCTGCGAACTTCAACGAAATCAACGCCTGAAAATAATGGATAATTCAGTTATAAAAAAGTTGTCGGAAGAACTTGCCGACAATCTCAACAACAATATACTCCCCTACTGGCTCCGGTTGGAAGATCCGGCAGGGGGGTACTTCGGCAGAAAGGATTCTTCCGAGACCCTTCATCCGGAGGAACCGCGCGGATGTATCCTCAACGCCCGCATCCTCTGGACCTTCGCGGCGGCCGCCCGTGCCACCGGAAATCAGGAGTATGCTGACGCTGCCCGGCGGCAATTCGCTTGGTTCACCAAGCATTTCATTGATCCGGAATACGGCGGATGCTACTGGTCGGTTAACGCCGACGATACGCCGCTCGATACCAAGAAACAGTTCTATGCTATAGCTTTCTCAATATATGCCCTCAGCGAATACTACATGCTGACAAAGGATGAAAAAGCTCTCAACACGGCAATCGACCTGTTTCACATCATCGAGACACACAGCCGCGACCATAACGGTGAAGGATATTTTGAAGCCACTACACGCGACTGGCAACCTATCGGCGACATGCGTCTGAGCGACAAGGATCTGAACTCCTCCAAGACGATGAACACTCATCTCCATATCCTTGAAGGCTACACCAACCTGTTGCGCGTGTGGAGAACGGATGAATCCATTGAAGCGACCGCATCCTTGCTCCGTCTTTTCAACGACACAATCGTGGATAAGGACAGTAACCACATGGGACTCTTCTTTGACGACAACATGCAGCGCGTGGATCATGCCATCTCCTACGGTCACGACATAGAAGCATCATGGCTCATGCTGGAAGCAGCCGAAGTGATCGGCAACAAGGCTCTGTATGAAGAGACAAAAGAGGTGACACGCAAGCTGGCACTCGCCGCCCTCGAAGGATTGCAGCCGGACGGTTCACTCATCTATGAGCGGCACGAAGACGGCAGACTTGATTCCGAACGCCATTGGTGGGTACAGGCAGAAAACATCGTCGGACTGACCTACCTCGCACGTTACCACGATATGCCGGAAGCCCTCGACAAGGCACTCCGCTGCTGGGACTACGTGAAAGCCAACATCGTCGACACAGAGAACGGCGAATGGTGGTGGAGTCGTCTCCCCGACGGCACCATTAACCGCCGCGAAGACAAAGCCGGCTTCTGGAAATGCCCCTACCACAACTCCCGCATGTGCCTCGAGACCCTCCGCCAACTTCCCAACATCAAGATACATCATGCACACCATGCGATTACATCATGATATATCATGTCCATCATGATACATCATGCGATAACATCAAGATACATCAAGCACATCATGTTAATACATCATGCACATAATACATCTGTGCATAATGTAAAAACATGATGTGCTTGATGTATCTTGATGTAACATATTTCCTATCCCAATCGTTATATTGTCATGAGACTACGTGAAGAGAAATTATGCCGTTACATAACGCCTTTGCGCGAGGGAGGATCGCTGCCGGCGTTGGCGGAAGCTGAAGATGGCTTCAAATATGTTGTCAAATTCCGTGGCGCCGGTCACGGTACAAAAGCCCTTATCGCCGAACTGATCGGCGGTATGGTGGCACATGCACTCGGATTCAATGTGCCCGAACTCGTATTCCTCGACCTTGACCAAAAATTCGGTATCACCGAAGGCGACGAAGAGATCCAGGATCTGCTTAAAGGGAGTGTCGGCAGAAATATCGGTCTGCATTTCCTTTCCGGAGCCTTCACCTTCGATGCTTCGGTCAATGACATCGATCCGGCTACAGCCGCCAAGATTGTCTGGCTCGACGCCTTCCTGACAAACGTGGACCGCACCACTCTCAACACCAATATGCTCGTATGGGACCGCAAACTGTGGCTCATTGATCATGGAGCCTCACTGATGTTTCATCACGCATGGAGTGATCCGATGAAGGCAGCCCTCTCCCCCTTCCCCTACATCAAGAACCACGCGTTGCTTCGCAAGGCATCAAGTATCGTGGAGATCGACAAACTGATGCGCCAGAAAATCACACCCCGCACCCTCTCCCATATTATAGACCTGATTCCCGACGAATGGCTTCACAGAGAGGGGGAAGATCTTACCCCTAACCAGATACGCGACAGCTATAAGCTATTCCTGACAGAAAGATTAAAAAATTCCATTATTTTTGCACAATATGCAGACGACACAAGAAAATCACTTGTATGAATACGCGGTGATCCGTTATCTACCACGTGTGGAGCGCGATGAGTTTATCAATATCGGGCTTATCATGATGTGCAAACGGCAACGATGGATAAAGGTACACCTTTCAGTCGACGAATCGCGTCTCACGGCATTCCGTTCACCCTTCAGCAAGGAAGAGGTGATGCGGCAGGCAAATTTTTTCAAAGCCGTAGCCGACGGCACAACAGAGTCAGGCACCATGAAAGACCTTCCTGTAGAGGAACGCTTCCGATGGCTCACAGCCGTAAAGAGCTCCTGCCTTCAGACCTCCCGTCCCCATCCCGGCATCACCAATGATCTCGACAACAAATTCACCACCCTCTTCGAAGAATACGTCCTCTGATAGCAACTCTCCCAGATACATCATGCACATCACGATACATCATGATACATCATGCACATCATGCTAATACATCATGCACAATCATAGTCCTTTGTGCTTGATGTCAGAACATGATGTGCTTGATGTTTGCAAGTACTAAATATCTGTGATTCTTCCAGAGAACACACATGCTTGTGTGCTAATCTCCATCAGGAAGAAATAGAAAGGACGATCTACGGAGACAGAATATGTCCCACCCGTAATTATAGGAGCTGAGTCAACAATAGAGCCTGATGTGGCTGCAGCTGCTTTGGCACCCTTCTCATCAATCATTAAGGCTGCGCCTTGATGGTATTTGACAAATCCATTTTGGGGTCCATTTTCAAACATATCCAATGCCAATAGTCCAACAGTTTTTGAAAGACCACCTTCATTAAGAATATCATCAAGTTTCAAGTTGGTATCTACTTTAAACCTTGGCAGATCAACGGCAAGATTACATGCCACAGCATTACTTCTTAGGTCATTAAGCAACTCGGTAGAAAGCATATTATTTGCTTCTTCAATCGACATGTTTTCATTAGGAAGCACTACCATCAAGGAATATGCAGAATTTCCGAAAGGAAGATAGAAGAGTTCAAAATTATCATCTTTGTAATAGTCGCGAACTGAATGGTCAGCATGCATCATGTCAACATCATTAGTCCCTTTTGTTCCGTGGAACGGTTTACTTGTAGTATTCTTTTCTGAAAAGGTACCCTCTTTCCACAGACCTTTGAAATATGCCGCATTTAGAATTATAGCCAATGTGTTTGGTTCTATCTTATCAACCATTTTCGAGATAACACCGTTGGTTTGTTTAGCACACCAATTGTCAATGATTTTAGATTCCTTCTCAATATTTCCCACAAAATCAAGATAATTTATCTCAGCGTTATATCGATTTGAAAGTAGCGAGGAGTAGTCGGTCAGCAACTTATAATTGTTGTTTACCCATGCTGAGTTTGCCAATTTCACTTCTGTCTGGTTATCAATCTTCGGAAGTTTGGTCAACATGGTCGATGCAAAAGAATTTAACGCATCAACATCATTTGTGCCGAGATAATCGCTTATCTCTTGCCTGACATCTTCCTCCACGCCGTTGGCGATCATAGATAATACCATAGATGCAGAGAGTGGAGACACAATGAAATTACCGGATAAATCAGACTCGTTGTCAACATATTTGGCTGCATCCGTCGTGAAGTTGACATAAAAGTCTTTAAGACTATTTGCTGCGGCACGTGTCGAACCATTCAATTCTATATCTACACGATCATTCGGAAGTACAATCTCATTATCCTCTGTGGAAGAACAAGAGGTGGATAACATGAGACAAGTCATTATCATACCTGTCCCAACAAAATTCGATACTTTCATAATAATATAGTTGTTAAAAGTTTATTTTATATCATCTCTTGTAAAAATTATATTCTAAATTTAATTAGTTATGATGATATCGGCAAATTACGGCACTTTTTCATATAATGCCAAATAATTTCCCAAAAATCATTTGGTTTTGCCCCAACAAGATATACTGGTAATCAGCCTGTTATAAAGAAACCAAATTTTAAGATTTGGTTTCTTTATAACAGGCTGATTATCAAATATGGGAAAATATCAAAAACCAAATTATAAATCAAAATTTTGTATAAGCATTCCCTTGAATGCTCAAAGGAAGGATAAATAACGCTCTTTTTCCTGATCTTTCAATTGCCGGATTCTATCTTTAAGTCGTCGTTTTCGGTCATAGACCGAATTAATCTTATCCTCCTTCAAAAGAAGAGCAATTGCCGTATTGGAAAATCCAAGAACAGAAAAAAGGAACAGACAATAATCCGCATCCTTAAGACCCGGTAAATCTTTTTCAAAATCGGTCATCAATCCATCATGCATCGTATCAACCTCCTGCTTCAACTCACGAATCTTTTCCCCATCTATCGACAATCCGTTTATTAGAGAGGAAACAGTATCTACTATTTTATTTTTTGCCGACTTCACATCATTACCCCGGACAATAACACAAAGATCATCAAGAAGACCATATCTTGAAGCCAATAATTCTTTTATCTTCTTATTTGATTCAATGCTCACCCTATCATTCTTATCATGCATTTCCTGAAGTTGTTCGGCAAAAAGGATTTTGTCCTCAGTAGCCTTCTGTTGCCTTTTTATCAATATAAAAATACCAAAACCCAATATCACTATAACAAGACCGCCTATAACCAAAGAGCACCAAAATAATCGGTTTGATATTTCCAATTCTCTTCGTACACTCTCATTTGACAATTTATAATAATCTGCAACAGATGATATCAATCCACTGTTCATATTAATCCGAACTATACGCGAAGACAATTCATGAAGAATTTCTAAATTTTTAAGAGCCTCCGATTCTTTTCCCTTTGCTTTCGTCAAATGATATGCAGCAAAATTATAACGCAAACTGTCAAGGCATGATATCTTATTAAAAAGATCGGTCGCACTATCCGTCTCTCCAAGCAATGAATATGCCACTACCATATAAGTTGAATCTTCCAATGTGCTCCAACCATTGTCACAAAGCATACGGATCTTCTCTACAGACTTCTCACTCTCATTATTGCCGATATAGGCTGTTATTGATGCCCGAAGACAGTTCTCATGAAGGAGCGTGTCTCCCGTAGACAACGCAAGCTCCTCCACTTGCTCACACATCTCGCAAGCCTTGTTATAATCCCCCATGTTATTATACGCCCGCTCCAAATCAAGAAGTGCAAAATTAAGATGTGGCTGGATACCCGCTGCCTTGAAATTCTCATATTCCCTCTCTGCATACATAAGTTCTTCCGAGGAATTATAGGTCTCGGTATAGACATCTGCCACACCTCTTGCCGACATACCCGCCCAAAACTTGTCGCCAATCCTGTCAGCAATATCCATCGCCTGCATGAATAAGACAACAGCCACCGGATAATTGCCTATACCCAATTTTGCAATACCATGATAATAAAGCGATTTCATAAGACGTTCCTCATCACCATTCGCCCTGAAATAGTCCACAGCGAAGGAGATTATGGAATCATTTTCTATCTGAAGATAATTCTTGTCAAGTGCCTGCGTATATAGCAATCCATACAATGCCCTGTCATAATCACAGGTCAGCATATCCCTATCCAACGACTCCAGCAACGAGAGAGCCGAATCGGGATGCTCCTGCATAATCCCTTCCGCCTGCCCCATACGCCTCCGCTCAACAGAGTCCGAGCAAGCGAAAGATGCCATCAAAACCACTGAAGCAATAAATACCCAAAAGAACTGTCTAATAATCATGAATTAAAATCTAAAATTAGTATTCACGCATAGCCCAATCAGCTATATCATGATCCTCAACAGAGAAGATTACGGCTATGCCATATATCTTTCTACCTGTGTATTTGAATCTTGTGGCATACCCTCTCTCCTCAATTTGTCTGAATGCGGCTGCTATATTACCATCTGACGCATTATCAATCTTAAACTCAAATATATATACGTATCTATCCGTCTGCGCGACAAGATCGCTTCGTCCTTTTGAGCCTGCCAATTCGCATAAGACATTTGACCTCAGCATCATGAAAATCAGATACACAACCGTATGATAATAGTGTTCCTTCTGTATCAAAGGTTCACTATCCTTTGGAAACAGATGATATGCTATCCGTGATAATATAGTCTTCAGAATATCCATTAGCCTATCAACATCTCCGCGCATAAGAGCCAACCTCAACTGAACCAACTGCATATTTTGGGAATCCTCCTTTTTACCCATATATGCAGGAATCAAGTCTTGTGTCAGCGAACGCATCACCTCCTGATTCGGCACCTGCATCTTATACATGTCAAGTTCTCGGTCATATTCCGATATGGTGAGATAACCCGACTGAAACATCAGCGAAATAGGGTCCTCCATATCATAGATTTTTGTCAACGATTGTGAATCATACCAAGTGTCGGTGATTTCCGGCAATTGGAATGTCGGATTCATCAGCTGCGAGACAAACACCGAGGTCAAACCAGTACTCACCCAATATGCCTCCAATTTATAATCCGACAACGACATCATTACACTCAACGGATTGAACACCTTTACATCTCTTGCCGTGAATCGGTAGCCATCGTAATATTTTGTAAGACTATCAAGAATTGAATCCGTTGTGACATTCATCACCGAGGCAAACTCCTCAATACCTTCCCGGCAATATGCAGTCAACTCCTCATGTGTAAATCCGCAGATTGTGGCAAACCGTTCATCCATCGAAATATCCTTAAAATTATTCGGTCCGGAGAACAGATTCATCTGATTGAAACGGGTCACACCCGTCACCATACAGAATTTTATATAGGCATCATAGGACTTACACTGCATGAAAAGTTCACGGAGCATCGACTGATTCTCCCTATATATATCCGATTCCGGATCAACACCATGAATCGGAACATCATATTCATCTATCAACACGGCTACCGGCTGTCCGGTCTTCTCCGCCAGTCTTTTTATGAGCAATCCGAATTTAAAACTCTCATCACCCGGATATGCCGACAGATCCTCTCCATAATCAGAAGCACACGTCTGAAGCAACGCCTGAAAATTCTTTCGCAGACTACCGGAAACAGCTCCTCCGGCTGAACTCATATCGAGATGTATCACCGGATACTTAATCCATTCCGTCTCCCTCTCCGCCACTTTCAATCCTTTGAAATACTCCCGCTCCCCCTTGAAATATGATTCAAGAGTGGAAAGGAAAAGACTCTTGCCGAAGCGGCGCGGACGTCCTAAAAATATATATTTCGCCAACGAAAACAATTTATAAAAAAATTCAGTCTTGTCTATATAAAGACTGCCCGCCTCGCGGAGTCGCGAGAAGGATTGCATTCCGATTGGATATTTAGGATGTACGTTCATGCCACTAAAGAGAATTTATCCGGCTCAAAATTAACAAATATATTTAATTTTGACGTATTTCAATCATATATTTTTTCAGATTGCAAGGATTATTGGGTTGCTGGGGTGGCGATGTGAACAAAATACGGCGTGAGGGCGTTCTCTCGGAAAGCAATGTCTGTCGCGTCGCACGGGACGGATCAACGTTTCTTCTATCGCATATCTAAGGAATTTGAATTAAAATTGAAATTATTATGAGTTTTATCTGGTTTATATTTATCGGACTTATTTCCGGGCTTATCGCCGGGAAACTTATGCGTGGCGGCGGCTTCGGCTGGCTCGTCAACCTCATCGTCGGCGTTGCCGGAGGCGTATTGGGCGGCTGGATGTTCAGCGCATTGGGAATCCACACCTCAAGCATTATCGGAAGCCTGATTACATCCGTTGTCGGCGCCATCGTGCTACTCTGGATAGTAGGACTTATCAACAGATCCGTCAACAAACGGTAATCATATCACACAATCATTCCCCCGAATACATAAGCCGGACATGGTGTCGACACCATGCCCGGCTTATTCTTTGCCTCCGGATTTTATCCCCCTAAAAAGGCGAGGAGAGAGTATTTACATACGAGAAAATTAATCTCCGGCGGGGGATTCACATCTTTCTCCGGATGATTTGTCATTCATCAGCCACAAAACCTGTGCGACGATAGCCATGCACGTAATATGTGTAGCCATCCTCATCGTCGCTGTAGGTCACGTAGCACTCAAATTTATCTGCCGGCATACCTGACGGTGTCACTGTCCCGCCGGGAGTAATCTTGCCGTCCGAAACAGTCACCTGGCAATCATAGTAGGCATTCTGCACCGGAGTCGCGCTTCCAAACGTGCGGTCTGCCACGTTGCAGGGTACCTTCACTTTCGTTTCCCAGAAACTCTTGAGGTCGTCTACCCATATCTCGGTGCCATTGTTTGCACTGGTGTTGTAGGTGATCCACATCAACTGTCCATATCCAAAAGGATCCTCATATACCTTGTCGCCATCGACCACATCGACAGTCACCATCCATTCGCCCGCCACATCCACTGTGGATGTCATCGGAATATCCTCCTTGCTGCAAGCATTGAAGAATATCATTCCAATCAGGAGGATTGCGTAGTTTATATATTTTTTCATTTTGTCAAACTTTATCCATTAATCATTTTTGTCAAGAATCACGTGGAAGATAAAAGGATAGTCGGTATATTCCACCACGTATGACAGAGTACCAGTAGCAGCATCATACTTGCCATCGTAGAAAGCACCTGCCGAGTCTCCCCATCCGGAGAGGAAGCTGCTTTCGAGAGTGATGTTGTTGTCGGCATCAGCCTTCAGTTCGCCAGTCAAGGCATACGCACTGCCATATCCTGCCCGATACTCATACCAGCCGGCAAGAAGGTCGGAAATCTGATATGTGCCGTCGCCATTACCATAGATCACTTCCTGATAGCCGCCATAGTACGTAATCCCGTTGTAGTCACGATAACTGCCGCCATTCACCGTATAGTATCCACTGACCGGATCATCGGCATCCGACACGAGCACATAGCGGGTGGCTGATGCGCTGAAGCCATCGGAATTAGTGGCGGAATACACTATCGAATAATAACCCGGTTTCGGATTGGATAAATCCATTTTCGTAGTGACCACAACGTTGCTTGTATAATCCTCCCCGTTAAGGCTGGAAGAATATCCGGGATCCACAAACGGGGTGCCTGCCGTTGCCTTATCATAGATGGGTCCTTCAAGCTCTATTACCGGATAATAAGTTATGCCTGTCACCCCTTCGGTGTCTTTGCTACAGGAAGCGAGAGCCACGATAGCCAATCCTGCCGCTATTGTCGAAATATATTTTTTCATTGCTGTGTTCGCTGATTAAATTATTAGAATTACTGAGCCCAGAACACCGGAGCCCCGTCCCCCTTGTATTCGGGAGTCTTGCTGTTGCGGTTGGCAGAAGACTCCGGATAAGGCCAACGCTGGAGCAACTTGTCAGAGCCAAGCGTGCCGTTAACCTTTATCGGGGTATATAGTGTGCCAGGTTCAAGAATAGAAGGATCGTATGCATCCGTCAACACATTGTAGATCTGATCGCCTGTTACGTTTCCGAAGGTCGGGAATTTCAGACGGCGCATCTCGCACCATGCCTCATAGTTGTTGACACCGGAAAGAGCCACCCATTTCTGAATGCCTATACATTTTGCCCAATTTGTAGAATCCCATGGGTAAGCTGCGAGAACAGTCTCTACGCCTGTTACCCCGGCTGTTGCGAACGAAGCCTCGATTGCTGCCTTGTAATGAGCCTCAGCCGATGCCTGTGAGCCATAACGTGCCTCATACTCGGCAAGGAAGAACTCAATCTCCGAACGTGTGATCAGATAGACCGGATCATCATACTTCACGTTGGGACGGCACCAATAATTTGCCTTGTACGATGTAGTAGTGGAAAAGTTTGTGCCTGACACGCCACCTGTATATTCCGATTTATCAATGTTAGGATTGAAGAATGCCTTCAGACGCGCATCGTCGGCAGCATTCATCGTGGCAAGAAGCGCAAGGTTGAGAATCACGTTCTGCTGGGTAGAACCGAAATAGGTGGCAAACTCCTCCTGATAGAACGGGTTAGCCTGTCCACTCTCATTCTTCCAGCAGTTTGCCCATGCCACGTCGGAAGTAGGGAAATTATTCTCCTTCACAAGTGCATCCAGCTGGCTCTTGACATCTACGGCGTTGCTCTCTCGCATCAGTATCCTAAGTTTGAGGGCATTCGCCACTTTCACCCATTCCGAGGAGCGTGCACCCGGAAGAAGGAAATTTGTACAGACGGTCTCCATCCCGCCCACCTTCGAGATTGCTTCATCAAGCTCTGCGATGATGCCGGCATATATGTCCTTACCTTCGTCATATTTCGGGGTGATGTTGTTGATGTCGAGCGATTCGCTGTAGGGAATCTCTCCGTAGCAATCCACCATAGCCTGATACACGGCCGCACGTATCACCGTAGCTGCGAGCACGGTGCCATAGCTCTCGGAAGCCTCCGCAAGACTGATGACAGTTGACATGTTCTGTAGCGTGCGTGTGGCGAGATTGGAATATGTGCTGCTCGACCTAACCGCACTCTGCATGAACTGGCTATAGTCCATATAGTTTGAGGTGCCAAAAAATTGGGAATAATGCTGTGCGAAATATCCGCCCGTAATGCGGAAATAATCACTATAGCTGTTTGCAAAAGCCATTTCTGCGCCCGGGAAGATCAAGTCGGGAGTCAGGTTGCCGACTGCCGGGGAATTGGGGCTCTCGTTGATGTCGAGATAGCTGTCGCACGCTCCGAGAGTGAGCGACAAAGCCATTACCCCTGACAATAATATCTTGTTCATTGCTGATAATCTTTAGAATGTAACTTTTAGGTTCAGACCGTAAGTGCGGCATGACGGATTGGTATATAGCTCACCGAAGCCATATCCGACATCACCGGAATCCACACTGGTAGACGACTCCGGATCGACATAACGGTTGTCTTTCGCTGTCCAGATAAACGGATTGTTGCAGTATGCAGTGAGGACAATCTCATTGAGATACATGCTCTTCACCCATTTCTGCGGAAGGTTCCAGCTCAATGATATGTTGCGCACCTTGCAATATGAGCGGTCAATCAGATAAGCCTCGCCTCCGGCTCCCCATCCATAGTTGTTGAAATAGTCCTGGAAACTGCTGTTGGCTACATATATAGGAGTGGTGTTTTCGCTATACGTGCCATCACCGTTTGCCACGACAGAGTTAGGGATAATGAAGGGACGACGCTCATTCTCCTCAGTCACCTTGCCGTTGCCGGTGAACTGCATGAGGTTCTTCGTGCGGGAGAACATCTTGCCGCCGTAGCGGATATCGAATGCCGCGCTCAGTGTCACACCATACGCTGTGAACGCCGTAGTGATACCGCCCGTCCATTTATGGTTCATGCTCGCGCCTGTAGCCTGAATCTCATCGCTCAGCACCGGCTGACCGTTGTTGTCGACGATAGGACTGCCATAATAAGGACTCTTCTCGTCTGTCACATATTGGGGAAGATATGTATAGAACTGTCCGATTGCCTTACCTTGCTCCGCATACATATAGACTGCGTCGTTGCCTGCGGAGAAACTATAGATCGAAACCTTTCCACCATCAAGACTCTCCGGAAGGGAGATGACCTTGTTGTAGTTCTTTGAGAAGTTGAATCCGAGTTCCCAAGTGAAGTTCGGGGTCTGAACAGGGATAGTGTTCAACACAAGTTCCACACCACGGTTACGCACCTTACCGAAATTGACCACCTGATAACTGTAGCCTGTCGACGGATCCACCGGAAGGGTGAATATCTGGTCGTCGGTGACGCGGTTATAGTAAGAAGCGTCGAGATCAATTCTTCCATTGAAGAACTTCAGGTTGGCACCTACCTCAAACTCAGAGGTCATCTCCGGACGAAGCGTGTTGGAACCTGCCGTAGAGGAAGCCATGAAGGCATTCACTGCATTGAATGGGAACTTGATGATATAGCTGCCGTAATAGCCATTGGTATATGCCTGAGTGTAGTTGGTGGCCGTGTAATATGGAGAGGCATCATTACCGGTCTTACCGTATGCAAGTCGGATCTTTCCGAAGGTCAGCACCTCATTCTTCGGCACATATTTGGTGAATATGCCGCTGAAGGTGATACCGGGATAGAAGAAGGAATTATTCCCCTTTGGAAGAGTTGACGACCAGTCGTTACGTGCAGTGACGTCAAGATAAAGGAAATTATCCCAGCCGAGAGTCACATCTCCGAAAAAACCTACAAGGCGACGCTTGCTCTGACTCTCACCGAGTGTAGTGCGTGTCGCGCCGTTGCTGAGATGCCAGAAGCCGGTGTTGATCGCCAAGTCATCTGTCTCACCGTTCATGTAGGTGGAGAAGCGTTCGTTCATATTGACGCCGACAGTGACACCAAGGTCAAAACGCTCGTCGAAGAACTGCCTGTTGTAGTTGGCAAGGAAGTCATGGTTGAGTTCGTAACGACGGCTATAATATGAATACACGTAGCCCGCCTGATTCATGTTGCTGGGAGCATAACCGTAGTCCTCATTGATAAGAGCATCATCAAGAGCAATCTGCGGGAAACCCTGCTTCTGGTCATAATCGGAATAGTCGAAACCGAAACGATACGTAAGTGTAAGACCATCGATAGGCATTATGTCTGCCTGAAGTTTACCGAACGTCTGCTTGCCGTTCAATTCATTCTTATTGTTGGCTATTGCCCAGTAAGGGTTGGTGATGCCATAAGGAGTGTAGTATGCCTCCGGAGTATCGAATGCCGTGTTTAGGTTCTTGCGGTCGACAATCGACATATCACGCGGCACCTCATATACACCATCAATCACGGATGTACCCTGGAATGAACCTACTGTCTTTGTCTTCCAGTTGGAGAAGTTCATCGCCGTAGATATCTTAAACCATTTCTCCGGCTGATAAGATCCGCGGAACGCGATAGTGTTTCGTGCGTATGAATCGGCATCCGTAGGCATGATACCGTTGTTGCCGGTGTAGGAATAGGATGTGTAGTACGTCATCTTCTCATCATTGCTCGATCCGCTGATAGCCACATTGTGGGTCTGCGACCAGCCTGTATCGAAGAAGTCGCGCACATTGTTCTTCTTTGCATCGTATGTGTGGATAAGCTGCGAATGATTCCAGATAGGACCATACACCTGTATGCTTCCGTCAAGGGCAGGTCCCCACGAACCATTCTCGATGAAGGTCTGACCTCCGTTCCAACCTTGTCCCCATTTGTTCTGCATCTCAGGTATAAGACTCACCTGACTTGCCTCGACGGTTCCGCTGTAAGTCACCGTATAATTCTTACCGCTACCCTTCTTACCACTCTTTGTAGTAATGATGATCACGCCGTTTGCTGCGCGGCTACCATAGAGAGCAGTAGCTGCTGCGCCTTTGAGCACTGTAAGTGTGGCAATATCGTCCGGAGAAATGTTGCTTATACCTCCGGCAGCGATAGCATGACCCTGTGTATTGAATGTAGAGTTGGCGATAGGCACACCATCAACCACGTAGAGAGGCTGGTTAGAACCGTTGATTGATCCGAGACCACGGATCGACACGTTGTTAGCCATACCGGGATCTGACGATGTAGTCTGGATCTGAAGACCCGCCACCTTACCTTGAAGCGCCTCCATCACGTTGGATGTGCGCGCACGCTCAATCTCGCTCGCATCTACTTGAGTGGCAGCATATCCGAGTGATTTCTCACTCCTTGAGATTCCAAGTGCCGTCACGACAACCTCGTCAAGCACTTCGGAGTTAAGCCCCAATACAATACGAATCTCCCCTTTTGTAATAGGCACCTCTTGAGAGGTCATACCTACATAGCTGACTTTCAGAGTTTTAGCATTTGGGGGGGGGTGTTTTGGATTGTAAACCGCCCGTCAATGTCAGTCGTTGTGCCGATAGTAGTGCCTACCACCATTACCGTGGCTCCGACAATCGGTTCATTGTCATCGCCTGAAATGACTATACCGGAAATTGTCCTTTCCTGCGCTGTCGCGCCCAAGGAAACTCCAATAATAGTCATGAGAAGTAGAAACAGTTTTCTCATACTCTTACCATAAATTAAACTTATAAATATACTTCTATCTTAAATTTTTTAGTTAAAATTATTAAAATTTACAACCAATCCGACTTACCTGAACTTTGCTGTCATTTTTATAATTTTAATCAAAAATAGCTTTACTAAAGGCACCAAACGCGTTGAAATATTAACTTAACGTTGTTTATCGGCTGCAAATTTATGCTACAATTCCGGAATATTTATCATATATTCTGTTAAAATTATTTAATTTTATGTTAAAATATATTTACATTGTCATTTTTAAAGCAAAAACATACAATTTAAAATAAAATATCGGCAAATGTCAAGATTTTTGACACATGCCGACACATTGTTTCAGGAATTTAGGGAATTATGGTTGCCAATCGTCTGTGCGGAATGGTATCAGAGGAAGATAGTTGCCACCATGCACGTTGCCGGGAAGGAAGTCGCGCCAGCCGTAACGCACTGCTACAGGTTCGGGCACTTCCTTACTCGACACGACAAACTCGTTGGTCTGCCATTTGAACCATACGGAATCGGCAGGATGGAAAACCTTGTCGGCTCCCGCAACCTCAAAACCCTCTATATCATAATTACGACAGATACCGTCGCTCGGCGAGTCTATCGCTACCCATGCCGCGCCATCCTCAAATTTGTGGCTCTTATAATGTGGTGACACCACCGGGAAGCGCGTCTTGCCATACGTCTTGTTGAGTGCAAGCTCCGCCAGACGCTTTCCGGGAGTAGTCTTGTCGGAAGGATGGATATTGAATCTCTCGTATGGTTTCACCAGATCATTGGTGCAGATTATGCCTGAATTGGGTATGATATCTGTAGCCTTCCACTGAGCCTCACGGAGAAGAGGTGCCCACGACTTGCCATCTTCCGACCCATAATCGTATGGTGCGATTTCAACACTATAGAAGGGTATTTCCCCCTCCCCTATCTCCTTGCGCCAATGTCCCACCATATTGGCAAGACGCGCCGGATAATCCTCATGACGACCTACGTTGCTGCATCCCTGATACCAGATGATACCGTCATACGTATAGTTCTTCACTGGATTAAACATGGCGTTATACATCAGCACCGGACGATGATAATGCACCATCTTCTCTATATCCGCCGGATCAAGCGACACATCGGAATAAGTCTCAACAATCTCACGCGGTGTCCAGCTCTCCACCTTGGCACCTCCGTATGCACAATTGACTATGCCGACCGGCACGTCAAGCACGTCGTTCAGACGTTTCGCAAAATTCCATGCCAATGCACTGTAATCGGGCGATGTGTCGGGCGACGGCACAGTCCATGTGGAGCTGACCTCATCAAGAGGAGTATCGCTCTGTTTCAGCGGCACGACAAAGAATCGTATCTTGTCGGCTTTCTGACGCGATGTCGCTATCTCGTCATATCCACCCTCCGTGCAACATCCGGCGAAGCCTTTCAGCGGCATCTCCATATTTGATTGTCCGGAGGCAAGCCATACCTCCCCTATCAGCACATTCTTCAATACGACATCATCTGCATTCGCCTTACCCTTTTTTGAAGGTGAATCAGACAATGTGATGGTATAAGGTGTATATCCGCCGGCAGGCGTCTCTACAAATAGTTGCCACTTGCCGTCAGTCCCGGCTTTCACGCTTCGCGTCACATTATCCCACGAAGGCGTAGCCTTCACCTCAGAACCGGGCGTGGCAGTACCATATAATTTTGCCTTTCCATTCTGACGGAGCACCATATTATCAGTGATCAGGGAACCGGGCACCACTTTCGCCGACATCAATACCGGCACCATGGTCAGCCCCAACGCAATAAATAACTTTTTCATGATTTTATAGATTATATTTCATCATACTTTTTCACTTTTTCCACACCTTCGTGGAGAGGATTATGACATCCTCTTTCGGACGATCGGCATCATCAGTCGCCATCAACGTAATCTTCTCTACCACATCCTGCCCATCAACCAACTCACCAAAGACAGTCACCGACCCGTCAAGATGCGGCGTGCCTCCCACTGTCTTATAGATGGTCCTCCTTTCAGGAGATATTGTAATTGCACCTTGCTCCGCATAGCGTGAGGCAGCACGCTCCCGCGCCTTCGCATTAAGGGTATCGCCGTTTGCGGGGTCAGACAATGAGGGATCTTCCAGCATCAGTTCATAGCGTGAGATATGATACAGATAATTCTTGTTCCACTCATTTAGGCGTACCTCCGTCTTGTCAAGCTCTTCATCCGTGAACTTACGCCCTTGCACAACGCAGAACTGTGTCCCCGCCGACATTCGCGTAGGATTCACGTCATCACCCAGCTTAGCATCTATCAAAGCACCTTGCTTGCAAAATTTTTCAGGCAGGATCTCTGAATATACGCAATATCCGCCATCCCCATCTCCATACGCCACGCCGGCTTGCTGCTCTTTGCTCTTGGGATCCCCTCCCTGTATGAGAAAATCCTTGATCACCCGATGGAACAGCACCCCCTCGTAGGTGCCATCATTACACAGGCGAATGAAGTTATCCCGATGTAGCGGTGTCTCGTCATATAGCATGAGAGTAAAATCCCCATGGCTTGTACTGACCGTGACGTAAGTGTTGTCATCCTCTGTAGTCTTCCCGTCAGCTGCCAATCCACTATCCGGGATTGCTATAAATACGGAAAAGGCGACGGCTGAAAGAGATCGTATTAGTCTTTTCATGATAGAAGGAATTATAATAAAGTAATCGAAGTTATCTGCCCCTCTTAAGTCAGATTCTCAATTCTTACAAAATTACAAAAAAATTAGTAATATATTCATCCTTCCGTTTTTATTTGTTACTTTTGTAAATTAATGTCCCCAAAAGAATCAGGCATGAGCAGAATGTTGTTTCCCATCGGAATCCAGACTTTCTCGGAAATAAGAGAAAATGGATTAGTATATGTTGACAAGACAGAATATATACACAATCTTGTCTCTACAAGCAAATATATATTTCTGAGCCGTCCGAGACGGTTCGGCAAATCCCTTCTGCTATCCACTATAAAAGCCTTCTTCGAAGGGAGACGGGAACTGTTCGAAGGGCTGGCAATTGCCGAGTATGAACATGACTGGGAACCGCATCCCGTGCTCCATTTTGATTTCAGCGGAAATAACTACAACTCTTTCAAGGGATTCGAAAGCCAGATTAATAGAATCTTTACAGAATTTGAAAATAAATATGAAATCACCACTGATGATGCCGACACCTTTGGGGTAAGATTCAGAAGAATCATACAGACTGCACATAATAAGACCGGGAAACGGGTTGTCATACTTATTGATGAATATGACAAGGCACTTCTTGAGACTGTCGATAACGAGCCTCTTCAAGAGCAGATACGCAATGAACTACGCGGTATATACGGAAATCTGAAGGGACAAGATGCACATATACGGTTTGCAATGCTCACCGGAGTGACACGCTTCGGGTATCTCAGCATATTCAGCGACCTCAATAATCTTCAAGACATATCAATGTCTGAGCAATACGCCGGTATATGCGGGATAACTACCGAAGAACTTCACAAATATTTTCATGAACGGATAAAGTTATTCTCAAAAAAAGAGGGAACCTCTGTAGAGAGTGTATATAAGGAATTGAAACGCAATTATGACGGCTACCATTTCTCTCCTGTTAACAGCCCCGACATTTATAATCCTTTCAGTCTACTGAACTCTCTGAGTGAATGCAATTTTGATGACTACTGGTTCCGCACAGGCACACCAACATCCCTTGTGAAGATGATACGCAACGGAAATATAAGCCTGCAGCATCTGAATAATTATGATTCCGGCATCAGGGCATTGTCTGATGTCTCCTTCAACCTTTCCAATTATATTTCCGTGCTATATCAGAGCGGTTATCTCACAATAAAAGGATATGATAAGGAATTCAGAATGGTCAGACTCGGATTCCCAAATATGGAGGTAGAACGAGGATTCCTAAATTATCTGTTATGTATCTACACCGACATTCCCGAGAATGAAACAGAGTTTGCTATCCGTAAGTTTGTTCTTGATGTGCGTAACGGTCGCACAGAAGACTTCATGCAGCGACTGCAAAGTTTCTTCTCCGACTTCGGATATGACTCTTTCGATCTCAAAAATCTTGAACGGCACTATCAAGATGTGATCTACATAATAATGAAACTTATGGGTTTCCACACCGATATTGAATATAAGACTGCATCCGGAAGAATCGACATGCTTATCCGTACTGCTGACTACATATATATCTTCGAATTCAAAATCGACAAATCTGCAAAGGAAGCACTCGAACAGATTGACTCTAAAGACTATATGCTTCCATTCAAAGCTGATGGTAGGAAAATCATAAAAATAGGTGCCAACTTCTCCTCTGAAATACGCTCTATCGACAGTTGGATCATTGAGTCTTAGACCCTGTTTATTAAAATCAAAGTTCAACAAATCAAGGTTTCAAAATCAAAATCCATTGAAGTCAGAGTATGAGATTCACTATCGGACCGGCAAGGAAGGCGGTCAGTATGCCGTTTAGGATTAGTCCGAGTGTGGCGTATGCCCCATAGCGGTCGCCATACTCGCTCATGCGGTTGGTGCCCATCACGTGTGCCGCCGTGCCCATGCTCAGACTCTTCGACACCGGACTCTTTATACGTCCCCACTCCATCGTCTTCACGCCTGCCATCGCCCCTATCATGCCGACCAGAACGACTATCGCCGACGTCAATGCAGGAATACCACCGAGCTGACGCGTGATCTCTATCGCTATAGGCGTCGATACCGACTTCGGTGCCAACGAACGTATCACCTCCGGACTCGCCCCAAGCCATGACGCTATCAGCACAACGGATATGACCCCAACAGCACATCCCGCCAATTCCGTGAGAAACAACGACATGAACTGGCTCTTTATATGCTTCAACTCATTATAAAGAGGCAATGCCAACGCTACGATTGCCGGCTTAAGCCAGAACTCAATCATACGCCCACCCTCATAATACTGCTCAAAAGATATACCCGTCAGTTTCAGGAACGTTATCAGGAAAGCTATTGTAAGCACCAGAGGATTAAGAATTGCCAGACGAGTGCGACGCTGAAGTGCCGTCGTCAGCCAGAACACCACAAATGTGAGGGTTATCGTAGAGAGAGGATTACGGGCTATTTCAATGAAAGTCATGATACGATATTATTTAAGTTTCGCAAGTTTGCCAACTTGCTTCACTTAAATGGTTTAATGTTTAAAGTTTATGGTTTATGATCATTAAATTTTGTATAATGAAAAGATTCGAGGATTTCCGTGAATCTTAAACCTTAAACTATAAACTATAAACCACTGAAGTGCAGCTTGCGAAACTTCAGTGATATTATTTATGTTGGTTATGATGTTTCGAACGGGAATGTAGATACTGATGCAGATGCCCCGTCACAAGCAACACGATTATTATGCTGACAACTGTCGCAACCATAATCGGGATCAGCTCCTTACCGATAAGGTCAAAATAAAGCATCAGCGCGACACCCGGCGGAATGAAGAAAAACGCCATGTTATCCGTAAGAAACTTACACACGGGTTTGATGGTAGCGGCACGCACCACCCCCCTGTTGAGCAGGAACGTCAGAATCAACATCCCCCAGATACTCCCCGGAATCGTCATACCGGGCACAAGAGCCAACAACTCACCTAAAAACAGGCATCCGAAAATGATACCAAACTGTTTAGCCATTTCTATAGCAATTGAATTATGAAAACGTCACATCAGCCTCGCAGCTGACTGCCGAAAGCGAATCTTCCGGCATATAGTGGATTTTTTACCTTAAACCTATAATAGAAACACCCGACAAGCCTTTTTTATCATCAAAAAACGAAAAAAGAGTATGCAGACTCATCCACATACTCTTCAAAAACCTATCTTTTTTACCTTTACATCCTCATTTCATCGGTTTGATCGATATGGCGTAACCGCCACCGGGAGCCGCCTTCATCTTCAGGCGCGTCTTTGCATCCACCTTTTTCTTACTGATGACGTATGCCTGCGGATTATTCTGATAATGAGCATCCGGAGCATCGGCATATATCGTAGCCTCATATTTCTTTCCCGGTTCAAGGAAATCGAGAGAGAGTGTAGACGCATGTCCGTTCTCACCCGACGTGCAGCCTACATACCAATCATCGCCACCCTTGCGTTTACGGGCAGCCACAATATACTGCCCCGGCTCCGCCTCAAGATAACGGCTCTCGTCCCAATCTACCGGCACATCCTTTATAAACTGGAAAGCATCCATGAAACGGTTGTAGACCTCCGGCACATCCGCAGCCATCTGAAGAGGACTGTACATGGTGACATACAGAGCCAACTGACGCGCAAGCGTGCTGTTGACATGACCCTGACTGTTGGGGTTCACCTTCTTCATATCCATCTCGAAGATGCCGGGAGTATAGTCCATCGGACCACCCTGAAGACGCGTGAACGGCAACACCGTGGTATGCGACGGCTTATTACCTGCAAACGACTCATATTCCGTGCCTCGTGCGCTCTCGTTGCCGATAAGGTTGGGATATGTGCGGCAAAGACCTGTCGGACGTACCGCCTCATGAGCATTTACCATGATCTTATGCTTGGCAGCCTCTGTGACAGCATAGAGATAATGATTGTTGAGCCACTGTCCGTAATGATGTTCGCCACGCGGAATCATATTGCCGACATAACCGCTCTTCACCGAATTATAGCCATACTTATCCATAAGGTCGTATGCCGCCTCCATGTGTCGCTCATAGTTACGCACGGATCCGGAAGTCTCATGGTGCATCATAAGCCTCACCCCCTTTGAATGGGCGTAGTCATTGAGCATCTTTATATCGAAATCGGGATATGGGGTCTGGAAGTCAAACACGTAATCCTTCGAGTTGCCAAACCAATCCTCCCAACCGATGTTCCATCCCTCCACGAGCACCTGATCGAAACCATGCTCGGCAGCGAAATCAATATATTTCTTCACATTCTCATTATTGGCAGGATGCTGACCGTGAGGTTTGGTCTGGGAATAGTCAAGAGTCTCAAGTTTCACCGACGGCAGATCAAAAGTGTATGACCATTGCTTGCCGCCGCCGATCATCTCCCACCATACGCCGACATACTTCACCGGTTTGATCCACGAGGTGTCGGTATATACACACGGCTCATTCAGGTTCAATATCAGATTTGAGGAGAGCATATCGCGTGCATCATCGCTTACAATCACCGTGCGCCACGGAGTCTTGGCGGGAGCCTGAAGATGCCCCTTGTTACCCTGTGCATCCGGAGTCAGCCATGACTCAAACACCATATTCTTATCATCAAGATTCAGATGCATGCATGAGTAATCCACCAATGCAGCCTCATGCAGATTGATGTAAAGACCATCGTCAGTCTTCATCTGAAGCGAAGTCTGCACCCCTGTCGGAGAGAACTGTGTCTGCGAAGCATTATCTGTAATCGCCCCCTCCATCAATCCTCTGATCTGCGACAGACGGCTCTCGGTATAGTCATACTCCTGAGTATCATAATCACCCGGAATCCACCATGCAGTGTGATCCCCGTTCATCGCAAACTGAGAATGTTCATCCTTCACTACAAAGTACACCAGATTCTTCTGTTGCGGAAACTCATAACGGAACCCCATACCGTCGTCATACACCCGGAACCGGAGATTCATAAATCTATCCGTAGAAGTCTGCCGGAGTTTCACCAGCAATTCATTATAATGGTTGCGTATATCCTTTGTCTCGCCCCATACCGGCTGCCAAGTCTCATCAAAGGCAGAGGTTTCCGACCCGACTATATTAAAACCATCCATCAGGTCATTGGCATTGACCAGCTCAAGGCCGAGAGTCGACGGCTTTATCACCGTCTTGCCGTCAAACGTCATTGAATACGTCGGCACACCATTCTTCACGTCGAAATCAACCGCCACCTTACCATCGGGCGACTTCACCTCCACCGCATTAGCAGCCAGCGAAAACGCTGCCAATAATACAGCAGGTGCAATTCTTGTCATCATTATATTATTTCTCAAGATCATATTTTCAAGATCATATTTTTCAAGGTTAGTTTATTTTATAACTGAAGTTTCCCGACTTCATTATATCTTCCGGGAAATATCTCCCCGGAATCAGATTTAATGACTCCGGGAAAATATCTGTAATGTCATTCCACCACGATCATAGACCAATATTTGAGAGATGGGAGCGTGAATGTCAGCTTATCTCCGGATTGAGTGAACGGCAATTCCACCACCGCACCGCCATGATAATCGGGAGAGGCAGTCCATACCCTTGTCACCTTACCGGAATGTGTCAACTCAAGCGGAGTATTGAGAGTGAGACGCGGGGCAGGACGCTCGCCGTTGAGATCACGCCAGCTCAGATTATCAATGTTGCGGAAATTCAGAAGATGAACCACCTTTTTCCCATCCACATTCTTCGCGTATGTGGTCAGACCATTCTCCTTGGGAGGCCATGCATTGATATTCACCCGTTTTGAGGCATCCGTGCATTTCATCTCCGCCTTAAACTCTGTCTCTGTCGATGTGTCGCGGAGAAGATTCTGATAAGCCGTCATGAAATCATAGTAATGCACAATCGCATCACGCAATTCCTCCGACATTGACAATGGTGAAGCGGGGAAATACTCACGCGAAAGCATGTGGTCGCCAAGTTCAAGATGAGAACCGCCGAGAGCCATCATCACGGCATCCGCCATAAGGATACCGGGAGTATTGAACTCACCTGTAGTCTTGTCAGCCTTGTCATAATTCATGTATGCAGCGAAGACAGTGCGCAGGGAGTTACCGCTGTATGAATCATTCGCCTTTATCACTGTATGGAGATCATCGAAATTCGCCTCATCATTCCACAACTCATTATAGCAGAAATCCACCTTACCCGATCCGGCTATCTGTGACGCGCCGTAGCTGCTCACGGCATTCATGATCAGACGTTTTGCAGGATGCTTCTGCTTCATCGCCCCGATAAATGAGGCATAACCTTTCGGAAGATTCACCTTGTTACCATTGTAGTCATAAAGGTCGCCACGGTTGCCAAGCTGGTCGATCTGATACCCGTCGAAATCAAAATTGGCATATACCTCATCATTGCGCTCGCCAAGATAAGCCTGCCATTCCTCATTTGCCGGGTCTACAAGATAGATATTGCTCTTCCAGTTTGACGGGAGGGTGTGCATATCCTTATCGCCACGGTTGGGATTCTTGAAAAGATACCATTCATCCTTCACTCCGTCAGCCTTTGCATCATCGAGCACTCCAAAACAAAGATTGTAGAATATCGATTTCATGCCGAGAGAATGTTGCACTGAGATATACTTCTTCACAGCCTCGGCAGAAAGAGTACGGTTGGCAATGTCAGTATATGATTCCAGCACGTTGTCACGTGTGCCGGGCATAGGCCAATGGTGCTTGTAATGCCAATCCTGAAATTGCACACCATTGATATGACACCTGTTAAGGAAAGCCATCTCATTCTCTATCACTCCATCGGCAAGTTTGGAATCATCAAACGTTGCGACAAAGCCATAACGGGGATATTTCGTCCAGTCGCTTGAAACGTCCACCGCGATTGTCCCGAGAATCACCTCCTCATTATCCTTATCGCCGGGCGCCCATATCTCCACCATATACCCTTTAAAATCAGTGTTGGATGGAGTCCAATACCACTTCAACGAGGTCATAGGTTCCTCCTTTACTATGGAAGATCCGTGGCGGTAGCGTATCTTAGCCCTTCCCGGCAGTTCGGAAGCCGTGAACTCCACCCTCTCCCCCGGAGCATAACAAGCCCTATCAGTGGAAAGCCCGACGCTCAGATTAGACTTGACAGTGGCGACATCAGTCACCTTGTTATCCTCCCCCGGAGTTGGATTAGGCTTATTCGGCTCATCATTACCGGATGAACCACATGCGGCAGCCATCATCAGCAGCCCTATAGATAACATATTCATTTTCACCATTTGTTAGAGAGATTAGAAAATTTAGTTAAGACAAAGATCAATTTTTCTTTATTATCACCTCATCCAGCAATTGGTTGAGGGTTATCGTATAGCTTCCGGCTTCCGTTATTTTCCATTTAAGATCGACTCCTCCCGTGGAAAGATCCTTATATTCCTCCTGACAGGCATTATCGCTCTTATTGATGAAAATCATTCTCTGCACAGATCCGGTAGCTGCGGCATTCTCTGTGTCAGGCATAAACCATGCCCCGTTCCAATCATCCTGCTTATCGGCAGAGAATTTCATCTCACCGACATTGAGATTCCCGGTCCATGTGAAGATATTCGGATCAGCCGCATCCTGTGTCATAGGGGTGGCATTACCGAGATCCCATCCGTTTGGGGTGGCGTCTCCGACAAGAAACATCTCCGGATAAGGGGTGAACAGACGCATAATCATTCTCTCCTCGCCTGTGCGGATATCAAGACATATCTTATAAGCCTTGTTGGTCTCATCCTGCGTGAGAAACCATTTGTTGTCCGGATCAAAACCCTTCACAAACTCTACTGAGGAATTGGTGTATGACGCATTCTCTTCGGTAGCCTTATACATATTCTCCCATGAGCCTTCGGATGTGCCGAACTTAAATTCACCACCCTTCTCAAAGAAGACGCCGATACGGAAAAGGAACGGATCAAGAGGATCCTGCCACATCTGACGGAAGCCCCAGTCTGTCTCGTTACCCACTATGAAGAGCGTGTCGTATGCCGGGGTGATACCCTCCACCTGAGTCATCTTGACAGTGAGATCAAGGAGATTCACATCCACCTTATATGTGTGAGCCTCATCTATATGGAACTTCTCATCGGGCTGGTCATCGCTTGTACGATAAACGAGGCTGCCGTTTCCATTATTGTTATACGACGGGAGGAAATTTCCGGATGTGGTTATGAATTTGAAATCACCGACGGAAAGATTTCCGGTCCAAGAGAAGACTCCATTCTCAATCCGTGTCATTGCCGTAGCATCATCAGCACTCCAGCCGTTGGGGGTGGCGTCTCCGATCATATAGAGCGTTGTGCTCACCGGAGTATAAGTGACAACTGTGAACGTAGTCACAGAAGTCTGCACCCGTTCCTCGCCAGCCACGCTTGCAGTCACCTTGGCATCGAGCGAGATACCATCGCCCCCTTTCACCCCGAATTGATTACGGATGATCTCATTAAGCTGCTCCACATTGGGAGTCCAGGAGTAGACCTGCTTCTGATTATCCACCACGATATATGAATCGGCAAAATCAGTGCCTGTCTCGGCAAGTTCCAGCGTATAGCTGATTGCATTTCCGGTGCCGTAGTTATTGCCTGTAGACCATTTCAGTGAGATTGCCTCAAGGCTATGGTTTGTCTCGTCAAGCACGAGATCTGAAGATCCGGCAGTGATCACAAGCTCATCCGAACCCTTGTCAAGCACGGTATAGTCGTTGTCGCCACACGCGCCTGCCGTCATCAGCAAAGCTGACGCCATCGCGATTTGAATATATTTAAGTTTCATGTCTTTGGTCGTTGAAATAGATTAATAACCGGGATTCTGTGTCATCAGAGGATTGGCATCCATCTCTGTCTGAGGTATCGGAAAAAGAAGACGCTCCTTCGTTGCATTTGTCTTGCCGATTGAGTGCAGGAACTTGACTGCATAGTCGCCATTGTCAAGGCGGATCATGTCAAACCAACGATGACCCTCAAAGGCAAGTTCCATACGGCGTTCGTGGATTATCGCCTCACGCATCGCATCCTTGGAAAGAGATGAGGAGAGTGCCGGAAGACCTGCCCTCTTGCGCACCTCATTGACGGGAGCAGCAGCACTCGACGTCATGCCAAGTTCATTAAGAGCCTCTGCCTGCATGAGAAGCACTCCGGCATAGCGGTAGACCACGAAGTTTGCCGGCGATGTGTTGGTCTCCGGAGAGATTGTCTTCGACACAAGGAATTTTCTCACGTTGTAGCCTGTGTTGGAATAAGAAGGGCGGTAAGGCATACCCTCCCAATCGGGACATCCCTCATAGAACACTGTGATAGGCTTGCGGAGGTCGCCATCCTCATACTGGTCGATAAACTCCTGGGTAGGCTGATTCCAACCCCAACCGCCGGCTACCATGTTGGAACCACGCGGTCCCATAAATGTTGAGAGCCATGATGCGTAGGGTGTGTTTCCCCAGAAATCAGACTCCGTACTGCCGGAATACTGCACCTCGAATATCGACTCCGCACCATTACGCACCGGGCAGTTGAAATTGTCGGCATACGGGCATGAAGCGAGATTATAGCCAAGCGAAGTAATCTCATTACAGATATCCACCACATCCTGATAATACTCCGGATTCGAGGGTGCCAATGTCAGATAAATGTCGGCAAGCATATATAGGGCGGCATCCTTGCACGCACGTCCAAGCTCATGTTCGGAATAGTCAGCCTTTGCCGGGAGAAGCTCTGCGGCACGTGAGCAATCCGCGATTATCTGAGTATAAGTGTCGGCAAGCGAAGCGCGTGCTATCGCACTCGACGTGTCGGGGTCATACGGTTCAAGACGGAGGGGCACACCGCCGAAAAGACGCGCAAGGATATAGTAGTAGTGCGCACGAAGGAACAGTGCCTCACCCTCTGAGCGCGTCGCAATCATCTCGCTCACCTCATTCTCACTCTTCAGAGCCTTCAGCAGATTGTTACACTGAGCGATACCGATCCACGGCGAACGCCACATATATAGAGCCATAGCGTTATCGCTCAACGTATTAAAATTAGCACACTGGATGGTCTCTATACCGTCGTCGCCACCACCGGCACCAACATTGGAGTTGCCCGCCACAATGTCAAGACCCCATATACGCTGATTGTAAAGGTTTGACGAACGCAAAGGCACATAGCAGGCATTCGCAAGAGCCTCAGCCACCTCATCGGTGACATTCGTCTGTGGATCCACCCTATCGAATGGAGTCTTATCAAGAAAATCCTCACATGATGTGGCGGTCATACCGAAAAGAAGCACTGCCACACTGTATATAAATTTTTTCATAGATTTTTTCATAGATTTTTAATAGACCCTGGTCTGATTTTGTTGTGATTAGAAATTGACGGAAAGTCCGATGTTGAATACTCTTGACGGTGGGAAACTTGAATAGTCAATACCGTCGATACCAACCTCCGGGTCAAGACCCTTATAACCCGTGATTGTAGCCACATTCTCACATGAAACAAGAATCCTCGCATTCTCAAAATTGATACGCTTCAACCATTTGTCGGGGAAATTATAGGCAAGAGTCACGTTCTTCAGACGCAGATAGCTTCCGTTCTCCACCCATCTGTCACTTATGCGGTTATTGCCGTTAGGATCTGCCCATACTGCACGCGGCATACTGTTGGAAGTGCCTTCGCCATACCATCTGTTGGCTGTGGATGCCGCCTGATTGTAGGCTGCCGACATGCTCTCCATCACCGAACGCGTGCGATTGTATATCTTATTGCCAGCAACTCCCTGAAGATATATCGAGAGTTCAAAACCTTTGTAGGTTAGGCGGTTATTCACAGAGAAGAGCCATGTCGGGTTGGGGTTTCCGATAACCGTGCGGTCATTCTCATTGATTATGCCGTCGTTGTTGAGATCGCGGAAACGTATGTCGCCGGCTTCCGCACCCGGCTGCACGGCATGCGCCTTAACCTCATCCGCATTCTGGAATATTCCGTCAGTGACGTATCCGTAGAACACGTTGATTGGATAGTCAGCCGCAAGCATCGTGGCATACGCACCGCCAAACTGATTGCGCCATAGCGGGGTGTCGCTGTTGAGGTCGATGATCTTGTTCTTGTTGTAGGTGACGTTAAGGTCTGTCTCCCAACCGAGTTCTCCGGTAAGATTTACAGAACTTGCAGAAAGTTCCCATCCTATGTTGCGCACCTTTCCGGCGTTGGTATAGGTGTCAAACGTATCTTCAAATCCGGTGGTGATCGGGAAAGCCGCCTTCACGAGCATCTGCTTCGTATTCTTGATATATCCGTCAAGGCTGACGTTGATACGCGAATTAAAGAAAGAGAGGTCAACACCTGCATTGAATTGCTCAATCTCCTCCCAATGTATGCCGGAATTGGCAAGCACCTGAGAATAGAGGGCAGACTGCTCGGCATTGTCGAGAGTGGTGCCGAAGGGATAGAGAAGAGTGACGAGGGTCTGGATGTAATCGTAGTTGCCAACCGATGCCTGGCTACCGGTCTTACCCCATCCGAGACGCAATTTAAGATCATTGAGTGCGATATCCTGCGGGAAGAAACTCTCTGATGAAATCTTCCATGCTGCCGACATTGAGGGGAATGTGCCCCAGCGGTTTGACGGACCGAAACGGCTTGAACCGTCACGACGCACCGTAGCTGTCAGGAAATATCTGTTGTCAAAATCATAATTCGCACGTGCCATATAGGAGAGCAATGCCCACTCACTTTGTGATCCGTCGAGATTATATATCTTCTCACCATTTGTAAGCTGATGCACAGTGTCAAAGAGGAAGCCGTTCATCTGTCCGTTCATCCAATAGGCATGATTCCACTGAGCCGACATACCTGCCATCACGTTAAGTGAATTTTTGCCGAACTTATGGTCAAACGTAAAATAGTTATCCCAAAGATATGTGAAGTTTCTGTTGGAGCTATTATATTGTGTGCTCTCCTCCACAGGGGTGGGTTTCCAATTGTACTTGGGAGAGAAACTGTCGTCAAACCAGAATTTGCCATCAAAACCGAACAGAGATCTGAACTGTAGCCATTCCGGCACAAGCGTGATATCCGCTGCAATGTTAGCAAGGAAATTATAGCCATTGGTTGAGCTGCGGTACATATCGTTGGAGCCAACCGGGTTGCGCACGCTGCCATACCATTCTGAATTACCATCCGGACCACTCCATTCGCCATCCTCATCCTTTACAGGGAATGTAGGGAGTGCACGCATGGCATCCCACATGCTATATGAGCCCTGTTTCTTTATATCGGCACTGAAAAGCAGATTATTTGAAAGTTTCAGCCAGCTCTTCAGTTTCACGTCATTGTTAGCCTGAAATGTGAAACGACGGTAGTTAACGTGATCCACCACACCTGACTGGTTGAGGAAACCTGCCGAGAAATAATAATGAGCCTTGTCATTACCTCCGGAGTAGCTGACGTTGTAGTTCTGCATCACACCCGTGCGCAGCAACTCGTCAACCCAGTTTGTAGAGGCGGTAAGTGATGAAGGATCCGCCCATGCGGGATTCGTATTATGTCCGGCTTCAGAAAGCATGTCATTGCTGAGTGAGGCATATCCGGCGGCATCCAGCAGACTCATCTTCTTGGATACATTAGAGAATGCCACATTTGCCGATACGGATAAGCGAGAAGTGCCTGCGACACCTTTACGCGTAGTGATCATCACTACGCCATTCGCACCGCGTGAACCGTAGATTGCAGTGGCGGAAGCATCCTTCAGCACGTCAAGACGCTCTATATCCTGTGGGTTTATTGCATTCAACCCAAGATCGGTAGGCACACCGTCGATCACCACAAGTGGATCGGAATTGTTGATTGATCCGAGACCGCGCACCTTTATGGTAACGTTATCACCCGGTTTCTCACCACCCACGATATTGACACCGGCAATCTTTCCTTGCAGTGCCTGACCGACGTTATTCACCGGCACATCCTTTATATCCTTGCCGCCGATTGACCCTACAGCACCTGTAAGGTCGCTCTTCTTCATGGTGCCATATCCCACCACGACAAGCTCGTCAAGAAGTTCTGCACTCTCGGTCATGGTCACGTTTATCACCGACCGGCCCTCAATCGCTATGCTCTGTGTGGTGTAGCCCACATACGAGAATTTAAGCATTCCGAGAGCATCCGCCGTGATTGAATAGTTACCGTCAAGATCGGTGGAGGTGCCGTTGGCAGTACCCTCCGCCATGACTGTTGCACCGATAATCGGTTCTCCTGAGGCATCGGTCACTGTGCCCGACACACTGATCTGCTGAGCATGCGCAAGACCGCCGCATATAAATGCCAAGGTCAGCAGAAAGGAAATTTTCCATGATTGTTTCTGGGGTTTCATAATATTAATTTGTTAAGTATCTCATGATCGATTTTGAGTTACCGCAAAATTATATAATGAACCATCCCCCGTCAACGCCAGTGATTTAAAAAGTAGTGACAGAAGCCGATTTTATAAAATCAAAATACTGATTAACAATCCAATAATAATAAACAATGCCTTTAAATATATAGTGTTTGGAGAGTGATTAATGAGCTTTCAGAGGGTATTTTTTGCATCCTTTGCAAGACCGATTTTCATAACTTCAGCCTCAAGTGCAGCCCTTTCGTTCCTTGCCTTGTTGCGCACCCGCGTACGATAGTTATAGATGGTGGTAAGCGAGTAATGGAGGAACTTCGCAATCTTGTCGCTATCTGTTATGCCCAGACGGATAAGAGCGAATATCCTCAACTCTGTAGAGAGTGCCCCCTCCCTCTTCGGCACAATCCTCTCCTCATCAAGAAGCAACTTGTTGAAATCCTCCACAAAGGTAGGGAACAGTTTGAGGAATGTGGAATCAAAATCAGCATAGAAATTTTTAAGACACACATCAAGGATCTCAGTTGATTTCAGCTTATCCTTTACATCGGCAAGCTTACCGGTTCCGGCAAGTTTCAGCAGTGACTTTCGATATGAATCAAGATTGTCGATATACGACATGCACTCCTCCATATATCTGCCGATATAGAATTCCTTCAGACTGGAGTTCTCTGCAATCTCCTTATACGCGCAGCTGAGTTTCCTGTTCGCCTCACTCAATCCGGCAATCGCCTCGTTGAGACGGCTGTTGCTCTCGCTCAATTTGACATTCGCCACACTCAGATTCTCATTTGAAGTCATCAACTCCTCATTCAGACTATTGAGCTTATCATTTGCAACCGCTAAATCTGATCGCGATTTGGAGATAACCTTCATCTGTTTCCACACGTAGACCAGCGTCACGACCACGACAAGCGACAGAAACGTTATTATCCATAACGCCACCATCAATGAATGTTGCTGCTTCTTGATCTTATCGACGTAGATTCCCGAAATCTCCGGATAAGCCCCGTTGAGTTCCACGATTCTCTGGCGGGCATTGCATTTTGTGGCATCATCCATCGCGATATTCATGAATCTGTATGCCCTTTCCAGATCCCCCTCCTTATACAGCAACAATGCAAGATGGCGCAATGACACATATTCCCTGACGGCAGCCTTCAGATCACCGATAGAGGATATGATCAGTTGCTCCTTCTGGTTCTCCGCATCATTAAGATACCTGTAAGATTCTGCCAATGTCCACGCGCATATAGCCTTCTCATGTTCGGAAAGATCATTCTTCGACATGAAGTCATTCATGGTCTCCACTGCCTTATCATACTGCCCGAAAGAATTATATTTATCAGCTTTCGTGATTATATATGCCAACGAAGCCGGGTCATTGACCGACATCACGGAATCACGGTAGGAATTTGTAAGGGCGTTATACTCTGCCCTTATTGTTGAGAATGCCGCGAAATCACCAAGATTACCGGCAAGTGTACGCCTCGTATAGAAATAATGTGGCAGCAGATAATCGGGAAGGATAGCCGCATCAATAGAGTTTACAATCGACATAGCCTCATGATACATCCCCACTGCCGACAATACATTCGCCTGATTCATTCTGGCATTTGCCACAAACACTGGATTACCGATCTTTCGTGCCACATTCTCCCTTTGAAGAGAATAATAATAAGCGGAATCCGTATTATATGGTTTATAAGTGTCAAACAGATTTCCGAGCAATTCATATCTGACGGAATCATCAGTAGCAGCTTTCAGATCCCTCTTCAATGTGGCGATATGGCTTTCCCTAAGACGCGAGAAATTCTCCCGGTCAGCGACCACACTGTCAAGTTTATTCATAAGAGAGTCAATTCTAAGGCTACTGACAGCGTATGCTTCCTGACAAAGAAATGAAAGCATCACCATCACATATATATACACTTTCTTAGGCACAGGCTGAATCATTTAAGATGATGACAAATACAATGAAGTCACATAAACTCCATTGCAAATTTAGCAAACAAAATCAAATCCACAAAAAACAATCACACCAATCCGACGAAGACACTCACCACTCACCACTCCTCACCATCCCCCGTCCCATCTTCCCGTTTCGCTTGTTTCGCTTGTTTCACCTGTATCGCCCGTTTCACTTGTTTCGCCCCGAAACGACCGAAACGACCGAAACACCGAAACAAGCGATACGGGTATTGACAAAAAGCCGGCTCATCTATCAAATATGATGAGCCAACTTTTCAGAGTAAGATCACCAATCTTCAGATGGACCCCATTCCCATGGAAGTTTACCGAATGTGACCTGAACTCCATTGTCCCATCGGAAGCTATACACCTTTCTGACATCCGGTCTTGGGGTCACACCCTTCTCCTTAATCATTCCACATGATATTTGCACTAAGAAATAAAAGAATCAAAAGAAATTTATTAATTGAAGTTGTCTAAACTCCATTTTCAGATATCTAAAACAAAAATAATTTCTTTCATTTCCTTTTTTTCTTAGTGCAATCTTCTGTATCGCTTGTATCGGTTTGTATTGGTTTGTATCGGTGTATCAGTACCGATACAAGTGAAACAAGTGAAACAAGCGAAACAAGCAGGACCCGACAGCGGGGAATGGGTATAGTCAGTTTCAAAATAACATATCCATAAGATTCCCCGGATTTAACTTTGCAGCATCAAACAGTGCGCTGCGCTTCGCGCAATGTAACAATGCGCTTTGCGCAAGGTTACAAGTAATAGGTGACAGGTAACACGTTACAGGCAGAAAGTCTTCATTCCCATAAAAAGGGATGAAGAGACCCGTCGTATATAAAAGTAACCTTTTATATTTCTGCAATATCAGTCGCTATAACTCGCTATTAAACCACTCTGTTTTCGTTTCCGACGTGATGGAGGGAATGGAAATAGAATCAAAGATTATTGAGGATAATATCCGGCTTCATTTCCATTTTTGAAAAGGCAAAGAGCTTTCTGCCGAGGTCTTTGATTGAGGCTCCGATATGATACAGTTCATCGTCCACTATCAGGAAGCGGTCGTGAATATTTGCAGCGGTCTTCACATCAATCGCCGGATACTGCCGATTGTGACGCTCTATGTCTAATCGGAACTGTCTGGAAATACTGTGGGTATAAATCATGGCATTCACTCCATCCGTTCTCTTGTCAAGCAATATCAAGACGGATTCATCAACATAGTTGTCAATCAGCACAAGCCGCTTTCGCGCTGATTTAACAAGACCGCTGGCAAATACATGGGCATCAAAAATCTGCCCGTTGAAGAATATGCCCTCTACGGGTGGGACAGATGTACGCACAAAGAAATCTACCTTATCTGAAAGTTGGTTAAGTCGCTTATCATATTCCATAAATCTATTATCCATTCGACTTCCCATATAAAAAAGCCGTTGGTTAACGCTATAACCACGTAACAAATATTCTTTCAGCACCTTGTTTGCCCATTGCCTGAACACCGTGGCATTTTTGCTATTGACACGGTATCCAACAGAAAGAATGGCATCCAGATTATAAAACTTTGTCTTGTATGTTTTTCCATCTGACGCAGTATATTCCAAAATGGAATGAACTGAATTTTCATCCAGCTCTCCACTCTCAAATATATTCTTCAAGTGTTTGGATATTGCAGGTTGCTTTACTCCAAACAAATCGGCAATCTGTTGTTGGGTCAACCACACCGTTTCATTCTCCAATCTGACCTCCAGTTTCACTGTAGAATCGGGCTGATATATTATGATCTCATTGTCGGCATTTGAAACTTTATTTGGGACTGTTTCAAGAGCATTGGGCTTATAGTTCTCCTGCATTACTATATTGCTTGGTTTAGATAATGCAAAGTTAGCTAAAATATCCGACAATTCAGTTATTTACGCTGATTTATCGGATATTATACTCGCCATGATACCTCTCTTAATTCTTTAGACCCTACCTTTCAAAAATGGACATATCCAATTAGAGGTTCCCTACGCACCATACACCCGGCATCATCGTCCGGGATAGACCCTGAATTTTCAAGTCATTAGGCTTATTTTTTTGAATTCCACTAAGAAATAAAAGAATCAAAAGAAATTTATTAATTGAAGTTGTCTAAACTTCATTTTTAGATATCTAAAACAAAAATAATTTCTTTCATTTCCTTTTTTTCTTAGTGCAATCTTCTGTATCGCTTGTATCGGTTTGTATCGGTGTATCAGTACCGATACAAGCGATACAAACCGATACAAGTGAATCAGTAGGACCTGACAGAATCGGGGTATGGGTATAGTCAGTTTCAAAATAACATATCCATAAGATTCCCCTGATTTAACTTTGCAGCATCAAACAGTGCGCTGCGCTTTGCGCAAGGTTACAAGTAATAGGTGACAGGAAACACGTTACAGGCAGAAAGTCTTCATTCCCATAAAAAGGGATGAAGAGACCCGTCGTATATAAGAATTCATCTTATATCCTACTTGTTATATTCTACTTGCTGACTTTCCAATCAGAAATCAACATCAGGAAACCCTCTTCTACTTCCTTGTTGGGGATGCCTAATGTGTATAGGCTGTCTGACGGATTGTATGATTTGATTGTAAGATAACCAGTCTGGTAGAGTAATGCTATGGGATGAGGATTGTCAAGGTCGAGTCCTTTCAATGCCTCTATGCTGCAACATGGGTGCAACAATGATTCCAAATCTACGTTAAAACGGGTCAGTTGATCTTTCAAAATGGTCGGTTGTCCGGATTCAATCCAGTAATTTCCATATTGCTCAGAATCTATCACGTTTAATAAGGAATAAGGATTGTATATATCCTTCCCCTTGTTGGCGAAACGATAGCCGTCATAACGATGCTTCAATTCATTGCACGCCTTTTCAAAAGATTGTCCGTTGGCTTCCGCCAAGTTCTTGATTCCGGGAGTGAACACGTCTAACAATTCCTCTCCGGAGATTCCACAAATATCGCTGAATCTGTTGTCGAATGATATATCTTTGATATTGTTAAGACCGGAAAATACGCTCAGTTTTCCAAACCGACTGACACCGGTGATAAAAACCAATTCAATGAAATCTGCACAACTTTTAAAGTTGGCATAGAATGCTGCAAGGTCTGACCGGAATCGCTCAAATCCATCCTTATCCGAGAGATGTCCTACCAACGGTTTGTCATATTCATCCACCAATATCACTACACGTTTACCGGTAGTATTATACGCTGAGTGTATTACATTTGTAAATCTGCTGGCAATACTTCCGGCAATACGCTTAACTCCATATTTCTCCTCCCATCGTTCAAGGTGATTTTCCAACAATATACTCAATGATTCCGGGGAATCATAGTTGACAACATTTAGGTCAATGTATAAAACCGGATACGGTTCCCATTCCCAATCAATAGAATCGATATATAGACCTTCAAAAAGATGCCGTTTACCTTCATAGAAGCACTTCAGAGTTGACAGAAAGAGACTTTTACCGAATCTACGTGGGCGAGCAAGGAAGTAATATTGGCTACCCTCCAATATCTCCTCAATGAAACGGGTTTTGTCAACATAGACGTAACCCTTATCACGAAGCACCTCAAAAGATTGCTGTCCTATCGGGTATTTCTCTCTTCTTGTCATATCATATCTATTTAGGGAATTTTTATCACATATTCATGTTAAGTAATCTTCCACAAAGATAATTAATTCTACTGAATTATCTGCAATGAATACGTGAGTTTCAATTTTTCACCACATAGAAGTGCCCAATACCTCTCTATCTCTAACCACACCCTTGAATCGCTTGAATCCGACAGAACCGGAGGATAATAATATCTTCTATAGTGAATCCGTTAGCAAGAATCTCCGGAGGGATATATGCGTGATGCCCTCATAGTCTTTGGGAGTGGATATGGGATCCATGGAAACCACATACTTGGGATAATTGTCTTGTATCTTCACCAAGTTCCCAAATTCTCGTTCAATATAAGAATTTTTATTAATCATACCAAATAAAATCGCTTCGCAACATAATTTTATTAATCATACCAAATAAAATCCGCTTCCTCAAGTTCTTATTCCATGTCGGGTTTTCAATTCGCGTAGGTGCCTTCAATCTTATCACAGACTTATGTTACAAAGATAATTAATTCTACTGAATTATCTGCAATGAATACGTGAGTTTCAATTTTTCACCACATAGAAGTGCCCAATACCTCTCTATCTCTAACCACACCCTTGAATCGCTTGAATCCGACAGAACCGGAGGATAATAATATCTTCTATAGTGAATCCGTTAGCAAGAATCTCCGGAGGGATATATGCGTGATGCCCTCATAGTCTTTGGGAGTGGATATGGGATCCATGGAAACCACATACTTGGGATAATTGTCTTGTATCTTCACCAAGTTCCCAAATTCTCGTTCAATATAAGAATTTTTATTAATCATACCAAATAAAATCGCTTCGCAACATAATTTTATTAATCATACCAAATAAAATCCGCTTCCTCAAGTTCTTATTCCATGTCGGGTTTTCAATTCGCGTAGGTGCCTTCAATCTTATCACAGACTTATGTTACAAAGATAATTAATTCTACTGAATTATCTGCAATGAATACGTGAGTTTCAATTTTTCACCACATAGAAGTGCCCAATACCTCCCTCACCCACACTTGAATCACACATGATATTTGCACTAAGAAATAAAAGAATCAAAAGAAATTTATTAATTTTCAAATATTTAAAACAAAAAAAATAATTTCTTTCATTTCCTTTTTTTTCTTAGTGTGATATTCCGTTTCGCTTGTTTCGCTGTTTCGCTTGTATCGGTTTGTTTCGCTTGTATCGGTTTGTTTCGCTTGTATCGGGGTGAAACAAGCGATACAGACCGATACAAACGATACGTATTTACAGAAAGCCGGCTCATCTTTTCTGATAGATGAACCGGCTTTTCAGGGTAAGGCTACCTTTTCTGAGGGATGCCTTATTATGAGAGGTGTCTTGTAGGGCGGGGTTACTTGCCGGAGGTCTGGCGCACGGGTAGCATCAGTCCGTCGGCGTCGTAGCGAAGGGTGTCGACGCATACTGAACGACGTCCGATTGCTCCTTTGTGTCCGTCTATCTCCTGCGACGCGTTATGGTAGAAGAGATACCATTCTCCGTTAAACTCTATGATTCCCGGATGAATCGTGAAACTGTTTTCTGCCGGTCCGGTCAATTCTCCACGAGGTGTCCATGGACCTTTCATAGAGGGTGCGGTAGCGTAAGATATTGTCTCCTGTCCTTTTCCAATGGAGGCATACGTCAGATAGTAGATGTCGCCTTTCTTATGAAGCCACGGTCCCTCCACATAACGGGGAAGGTCGATCACCTCTATCTCCCCGTCTATCTCTGTCATGTTGGGTTTGAGTTTTGCAAGGAAACATGTGCCGTTGCCCCAGCAGAGCCATGCGTCGTCGCCGTCAATCAGCACTGTCGGGTCAATGTCGTTCCACCATCCACGTGCACCATTGTCTGTCATATCGTCGCTTACAAGAGGCTTACCAATCGCATCCTTAAACGGACCTGTGGGAGAGTCGCTGACTGCCACACCGACACATTTGCCTACATACGGCTCACCACCCTGTGCTGTGGTGTAATAGTAAAACTTGCCATCCTTCTCAACCACCTGTGAAGCCCAAGCCTCACCTACAGCCCATTTGAAGTCGGTGGGTTTCAACACACTGCCGTGGTCTGTCCATGTCTTCATATCATCGGTGGAATAGCATAGCCACTCCGTGATATTAAACTCCTTGCCACCGGAAGCCGTGTCCTGACCCTCATAATACTCGTCATGCCCTACATAGAGATACAAACGACCATCATGCACCATCGGGGCAGGGTCTGCCGTAAATTTATCACGAACCAGAGGATTGCCGGCAAATACAAATGTCTTTACCGAATCCGTAGTCTCCTCCACCTGTTGTTCCTTCTGAGAGCCTTTACCTCCGCATGCAGCCGACGAAATCATCAGCAATATCGAGAACGCTCCCAACACTTTATAATGTTTCATATATTAATATAATTTAGTTAGATCTGTGTCATTAACTGAAGTTTCGCAAGCTACACTTCAGTGGTTGATAGTTTATAGTTTAAGGTTTAAGATTCACGGGAATCCTCGAATCTTTTCAATTATACAAAATTCAATGACAATAAACCATAAACTTTAAACCTTAAACCATTTAAGTTATTAATTTGATTCCGGGAAAATGATTCTGTAGTTTCCGCTCAGGTGCATAAATGAGAAAAGGCGCAGCAAACCATCATAGTATGCATCGAAATAACCGTCGTCATACGGCTCATGGCGTGCATTCCACAATTTCTGAGCAAACTCATAACCTTTCATGTCGGTCGATACCAGAGAGGCTGCGGCAGCTGTCGACACAAGTCCGAGCGAATGACGCAACTTCTTATACTCCCCTGCTCCGAGAATCTCCTTCACGTCTGTGCCATCCACGTTATATTGGTCGACATACTCATCTATCCCTTTGGAGTAAAGGAAATCATGCAACCGCTCCACATATCCGCGTTGCCAGTCGCGGTCGGCACATGACCATGAATAATCCAACGCCACATTCATCGGCACACGCCATGAGTCAAACCGGAAAGCATCCCCTATCGGCATATTCCTTCCCAACAGAGAGCCGTCGTAATTGCTGTAGTCGGGGGTAAGACCCGTAGAGGGATGCGTGCAGTCATGAAGATACCGGCGACTCTTATCTGCACATTCCTTCCAGAACTTTGACCGTCCGTCGCCAAGCCATTCCGCCCACACCTCATAGAATGCCGGGACGTGGTAGGAGGGATCGGTGAACCTGCCTCCCCAACGGTCAGGTGTAAACGTTATCAACTTGTGCTCAAGATTAATCAACGGCACGGCATTATCCTTACCAGCCTTCAGCATTGAATTATCCACTATATCGCGTGCGGCAGCAAGATAGTCAATCCCGGTGTCATTACCCCATCGGTTTGAGGCAAACACCAATGCCGTCACGAAATAAAGTTCGCCGTCTGAGGCAGAACCATGGGCATTACGTGTGCCGTCGGGTTTACAGCTCCATGCAAAATACCCCTTGTTGTCGCCATCATCATGACGCATGTAGCGACGCGTCCATCTCCACAGACGGTCGAATATATCCTTCCGGTCGAGCTGAACAGCCGCCATCATGCCGTAAGACATACCTTCGGTGCGCACATCCTTATTCTTCAGGTCGCTGACATAGCCCATGCTGTCGCCTACCTCAAAATATATTCGGTTCTTGCCAAAGAATAGCTCATTGAAAATATCGTCAAGACGTCTATCTATCTCCTTAGGGTCATAACCCATCTCGGCAAACAGATTACGATATGCCCCGGTTTGAAATGCACCCTCCGTCAACGGCATTGCATCGAAACCTATCCAATCCACCTCAACGTCATTTCCATCGGCGAGCTCCACGTATAGATCGTGGATTCCACCAGAAGGGGCACCGTTGACCGACTCAGAAATCTCCATCCAACCGCCACCCGCCGGCACCTTGATATCGCCGATAACGTTTTCGGTGGAAAGACCGTCAGCCAATATCCTGAGCACTCCCCCTTTAGCCGAGCGCACATTCGCCATGACACGTTGGGCAGGACGCTCACCGAAATCAACTGAATTATATCTCACCCATGAGCCTTTTTTTCCGATCCTTACCTTCCATCCGTCGAAAGGATTACTCTTGTCAAGGAAATCAACCGACACGCCTTTCTTCGACACGTCGGAATAACGGTCTACCTGAATCCTGCTGCGGGCATCGCTCACGCCAACTCCACGCAGTGTAGGCGTCACCTTGCGTATCGTGCCGTCTGGATTGAAACTGAGAGTGTCAATACGTGTTGAGCGGCGCTTATCGAAGTCAGGGGAATAATCATTGTGATGATAGAAGAGATACCATTCTCCATCATACTCCACTATGGAGTGATGATTAGTCCAGCAGCCGGAAGGGGATTCATCCATGATTATACCCTTGAACTCAAACGGACCGAGGGGTGAATCGCTCATAGCGTAGGCAAGAGTCTCCGTCTTCTTTCTCACCCAAGGGAAAGTGAAGTAATATTTCCCCTCACGCTTGAATACGAATGGTCCCTCCTTGAATCCTTCTGGCAAGCCCTCTATCATGACGGGCTCGGAAGAGAGCTGCATCATATTGTCGGCAAGCTGAGCCCCCTTCATCCCCATTCCCGACCAATATATATAGCTTTTACCATCATCATCAACAAGCACACAGGGATCAATGCCCATTATCCCCTCTATCGGACGGGGCATCGCCATGAAGGGACCCTCTGGCTTATCACCGACAGCCACACCGACTTTGAATCCCCTCTCCTCACCGGCAGGAGCCGCCGGGAAATAGAAATAGTAACGACCGTCTTTCTCAACACAGTCAGGTGCCCACATGGCATACGAATCCGGCTTGACCCAAGGCACACGGTTTTGTGACACTATCACCCCATGGTCAGTCCAATTCGTCAGGTTATCAGAGGAGAACACGTGATAATCCTCCATGCAGAACCATTCCTTCAGCTCATCTATCGGACTCTCTATGTCGTGCGACGGATACAGGTACATCCTCCCGTTAAACACGCGTGCGGTAGGGTCGGCAGTGAACTGCCCCTTTATAATCGGGTTCTGTCCAACTGCCGTACCCATCGACACAACAACCATAAAAACCGAGGATAATATCCTCTTAAACAATCCTTTCATTATTTGATTTCAGGTTAGAGTATTTCTTATCTAACGTGGAAACTCCACTTGGAATTATCACTATCCATATCAAAATGTCCGAGAGTGGGTGTGCTGTCGGCAGTAGCCACAAGAGCAAGCTGCTCATCAGTGCCCGGCACCACCTTCGGCATTATGCGGTAAGTGCCGTCGGTCAGCTGCTCTATGCGCCACAACTGTTCGGGGGCACCGGTAAACTCCGGTACAGCCACAACCTCGGCATCGGCAGTAGCTGCAAGAGCCCTGTGCGTACCCTCGATCTCAATCTTATAATATTGTCCGCCAAGATACCCACCAGCCTCCGGCACGGCAGTGATTGTCCATTTCTGGTGCGGGCGGAACATGTAGTCGCCTGTTCTCACGGCAATCTCACCTTCGGGCCATGTGGAGATCACCTCCTCGAGAGTCTGTGATTTCAACGGCTCCAACGGTTCCTTAGGCTCCTCCCAAAACGGCACACGCGGAGCATCCATCCTGACAAAATCCACAGCCAGCTCAAGGGCATACCCACGTCGTTCCGACTCAATCTCGTATGTGCCCTCCTTCAAAAGCTCACCTGCCACGGGCCAATCATTCTTCCAGAGCAGAGGACGTATGGCAAGGACGCTTCTGCCGCCACGGTCAAAGTCAGCCTCATAATGGAACGACATCTTCTCCACTCCGTCATCCTCTATGTAGCGACCGAAATGACCCGGACCGGTATTGCGGTCGCCGGCAGCTATCACCATCTTTCCTCCACCTTTCAGCATGTCGCGCCCAATATTATCGAGATACGGACCCGTAACGTTGCGCGAACGCCCCACCACGATATTATACGTAGAGTTGGGACCGTCGCAGCAGGTGCCATGAGTGCCGAGAAGATAATACCATCCGTCGCGATATATTAGATCGGTAGCCTCGCAATCTATCGCCACATCTACCGGCTCATTACCCTCCACGCGCTTACCCGTGGCAGGGTCGAGCTCCACGATACGGATAAAACCGAAATACGTGCCGTAAGAGAGCCACAAGCGTCCGGTAGTCGGGTCGAGCAGCAATCCGGCATCAATAGCATCGCAATCCTCATCATCGAGCGAACGCGCCACCTCTACCGGCTCCGTAAACTTGAAGTCGGGCGAGTCAGGGTCAAGAGTCTTGTTCCACATCGTCAGCACCTGACCTGCATGACCGCCGCCCAGACCACCACCGGTGGCACTGTATGCCACAAGATAACGGTCGCCTATCTTTATCGCATCTGGTGCGGCACCCCCGCCGGGGCGTACCGCGCCGCTTCTCCACGTCCAGCCGTCGTCAGATATCAGGCCACCTCTTCCGGTGCCAAACGTATAGTATTTCCCGTCGCACTTCACGATCGTCGATGGGTCGTGGATATATGGTGCGCCATCCAGGGCAAATGTAGGGATAGCGGATGCCATTGCCAGAAATCCGCCCAATAATATTCTTCTATTCATCTTCGCTTTACTGATAACTGATTGTGAAATTGTCTACCGGTCTGCCTGACTCATCCATAAACCTGGCACAGAAATCGCTCATGCCCGGACCATTGATGACCGCACACCATATCGTGTTTTTCCCCTTTTTCAAAGTAAGACGCTTTGAAGCACCGTCATCCGCCACCATACGCCGGTCGCCGGAAAGGGTAAGCACCTCTTCCCCGTTTATCCACCATCTTGAAGCGGAATTAGAACCGGCGGAGAGACGCACATTCTCAATATCCTCATCACAATTTATTGTAGTGACGGCGAAGAAGATTATGCCATACACAGGCTTCTTCAGTGCAGCCGAGAAACGATACAGCTTGTAGTTATCCAGCTTGCTGTCGAGAGCATGCCATTTCAGTTTCTTACCGTTGACCTTGACGGATGCCCCGTTTTTAGGGGGCAACTGAAGCTGCCCCTTGAAATACTCCGTCGAGAATACATCGTCAAGATAACTGTCGGTAAACACTGCGTTCGAACGGTTGGGTTTCTCGATAGGCTCCAGCACACTCCATCGGCGGATAAATCCTGTGCTATCGGGAGAAATAAGAGGCGTCGTGCCCTCTTCAAAATAATCGGAGAGATATGTGGGCGTCTGTATCACGTAGTCCTGTCTCACGGGAGGGAACTCCGGTGGAGTCGGCGTAGAGCTCTCCTGCGCATCTGCCAGCGCCACCCCGGAAATCAACAGCGATACTGCCGTGATATTCTTAAAAATTTGAGATTTCATAAAAATCAGTTGTATTATCACAAATAAGAAGTTCCCCTCAGGAGCACGTGGCTCAAGAAGGGAACCTCCCTTATATTAAATTACCTACTTCCCTATTGTCTCTTATTCACCGCTGGGATTTTGCTTCAGATTCGGGTTGATCGAAGTGGCATCATACGGGAAGGGGAAATATTCATGTTTCCCTTTGATGAATCCGGAGCGTCCCTGGTTAGGATTAGAGTATTCCACGTATATCCTGTGTTTCGGCTCCCCTTTTGTGAAGAACGCGTCGTAGGTAGACGGGATATTCTTACCGTTGTTGACAACGCCATCGGTGTCGCCCCATCTTACCATATCGGGGAAACGCACACCCTCGATCCACATCTCATAACCCTTCTCGTTCTTCACCTCATCAAGAGTGAGCTGAGATGAGATATGAGCTGATCCGGCACGTTTCTGAATAGCCTGCAGATATTGCAGACCATCGTTATCGCCAGTCACGGCACAAGCCTCGGCATACATCAGAAGCACCTCTGCATAACGGAAGATCGTCAGGTTCTTGAAACCATACCAACCCTTCTCATTATCCTCCGGCCAAGCCACAATCTTGTTTGCAAAATATCCACCGAAGCCATACAGACCTGTAGCATCCTTGATGCCGATCTGATCACTTGTCTCACGCTGTTCGCGGGTAAGACCCTGAGCACCGTTCCAATCCATCTCATAGAGGAACTCATCGGGAGTGAGGAAAGTAGCCTTACGACGCGGAGAATCGCCATCGTTAGCAAGCATCCTTTCAGCAAAGTCCTCACGGATTGAGTGTCCGCCCCAGCCATCTGTGCCTATAAATGAGGGTCGGGAAGCCAGCTTGTCGGTACGCCAGTTCCAGAACTGTATCCACATCCACGACGTGCGCTGAATCTTGTTTGACCAGTCCCCGATATTCGGATTCTCCAGACAGTTCGCCTGGAATATCATCTCCTCACAGAGATCGCCTGAAGCATGGAACAGGTTCGCCCAACGATCAGTAGGCACGAGTTCATATTTATTGGAAGAGATCACCTGCTTTAGATCCTTCTTGGCATTCTCATAATCCTCCATAAAGAGACGCGCCTTTCCGGCAAGAGTCAATGCAAGACCTTTAGTCACCTTGGAAGCACCCACCTTATCGGATGGATCAGTACGCTCATCAAGATCCGCAACAGATTCCTCAGCCTCTTTTGCACACCATTCAAGAAGAGCCTTGTGACCGCCTTCAAAGTTTGTCGGCTTGGTATCCGGGGGGAGGATATGATCCACGAGCGGCGGACAATCCCAACCTATGGCAAGCGTGAAGTGTGCCCACGCACGTAATACACGCGCCTCAGCTCTCACGCGACGTTTCACATCTGTGTCGTCAGCCACATGGTCAAGGATGAGGTTGGCATCGTAGATCACGGCATACAATCCCCAGTAAGAGTGCTTTATCACCTCGTTCTGCGAATCATAGCGGAATTCATTTATCTGAGCGGCAAAGTCATTGTCGCCATACATGTTGCCTGCGGCAAGCATGTCGTCGCCCGCCTCGTTGAAGAGTACCGGAAGCGCGACATATATACCATGTGTTCCTACTCCCGCAATGTTAAGACAGAACGACTGATAGAGGTTGTTGCAGGCATTCTGTGCATCATCATCGGTATTATAGAAATCCTTGACGGCAATGACGCCCTTCTGATCTATGTCGAGACGATCCTCACATCCTCCCATGAAGAGAGTCGCGCCTAATCCTATAAGGGAAAACAATATCTTTTTCATGTTGTCTTTTTTTCTTTTTAATATTACTTGATCAGAATCCGATAGTGGCACCGAAAGTCACCTTCTTCATTGTCGGATAAGAACCTATGTCATATCCGGCAGCGCCATTGTTGGACGTTGTGGCAGTCTCGGGATCCATACCGGGATATTTAGAGAATGTGAAGAAATCATCCAGAGATACGAAGAACCTCAGATCCTTGATAAAGGCTTTTCTTGTAAGCTCTTTAGGCACGGTGTAGCCGAGCTGTATCTGCTTGATCTTGAAGTATGAGCCATTGAACATGGATGCGCTTGAACTCCAGAAATTGCGGTCGTGAGCCACCTGACCCACCTCCGGCATCTTGGCATTATGATTGTCGGCAGTCCATGCATTATCCATATAGTATTTCAAAGAGTTTCGCATCGGGGTGTCGGCACGGTAAAGCACGTTGTAGATCTTGTTGCCGGCAACGCCTGTACCGAACACTGTCAGGTCTAAGCCTTTCCAAGCAAGATTAAGAGTAACGCCGTATGTGACCTTCGGAATTGCCGAGCCTATGTCGGTCATATCCTCCTCTGTCAGCTCTGATGAAGATACGATATTACCTGCACCATTACGGAACATTGGGGCACCTGTCTCCTTATTTACGCCGGCGTAGTCATACGCACGGAAATACCATATCGAGTGACCTCTCTCCATAGCACTGCTGACCATGTTGTTGGTGCCGTCTACACCACCCTTTGCAGTGATTATGCGAGCAATGTCATCATAAAGATAAGTGACCCTGTTGCGGAGAGTTGACATATTGGCTGACACACTGTAGCTGAAATCACCGATATTGTCACGCCAGCCGAGTTCAAGCTCGAAACCACGGTTGTTGATCTTACCGGCATTGATGGTGGTGGTATTGGAGTAAACCTCCGGAACCGGATTGATCTGGATAAGAAGGTCGTTAGTGTTCTTGTTGTAGTAGTCAAGACCGGCAGTGAGTCGACCGTCAAGGAATCTCATGTCGATACCCAAGTCGAACTGCTCGGAAGTTTCCCATCTCAGGTCGGGGTTAGCAAGACCTGTAGGATACGATCCATAATACTGGTTGGGATTATCTCCATACTGATACCATGCGCTGTTGTAGCTGATCGGCGATACGTAGGGATAATTGTTCAACACATTGATATTACCATTCTTACCCCAAGAACCACGTATTTTCAGGAAGGACATCACGGATGGATTCACATTGTCGCGGAAGAATGCCTCGTTAGATGTGGTCCAACCCACAGACACAGAAGGGAATTTACCCCAACGTTTGTTAGCGGGAAGTTTGGAAGTGTCGAATGCATCGGCACGGAAGTTAAATTGTACGTTGTAGCGGTTGTCGTAGGCATACATGACACGTCCGAAGTATGAGAGACTTGTTGCAAGTCCGATGATATTGCCAATGCTCTTCGTCGTGGTCTCTGCGGAATTCACGAAATCAAGATACTGGAAGAGAGGACCGTCGCCGTTCAGAATCTTGCTGCCACCGGTGCCTTTTGCAGAAGCCGATACGTTGTCGGTCTTTGTCTGTGTAAATGACATACCGATCATGGCACCAATATCATGCTTCCCGAAAGAATTGTTATAGTTGATGAAGTTTTCCCACTGATAGTAGTATCCATTGTTTGCAGCAGCCGAGATCTCATAGTCAGTTGCCTTTGCCTGACCGTTCATATAATATGGTTCCGCATAATTGTGGCTGTTGTGCTGCGAGATACGATAAGAGAAACGGGAAGTCAGCACAAGACCTTTCAACGGCATCAAGTCAAGGAAACCTGTGCCTCTGACAGTGAATCCGGAGTTCTTCTGATTGTTGCGGTCAAGTTGGAGGATAGGGTTGCCGTTGTCGTCAGTCTGGAATTTTGAAGTGGCATAATATTTACCATTGGGAGCAATCTTAATCATGGAGGGATCAGCCTCATACTGAGTCATCATGTCGGCAGTGAAATCTTTCGTGCTCTCCCAGTATACCGGTGTCAGAGGGTCAAGAAGCAGAGCCGGGGCAAGCATTGAGCCGTATGCACTCTGCTGGGTGATGCTGCGGGTGTGCCATCTCTCGATAGAGGTGTTGGTGCCCACCTTGATCCAATCATAAAGTTTATATTCCGCATTGAGCTGTGCGGTCAGTCGGGAATAGGTATCCTTCTTCCCCTTCACGATACCGTCATTGTCAATATAATTGATTGAGGTGAAGAAATTACCCTTCTCGTTTCCACCTTGGAAAATCACAGAATGTTGTGTAGCCCAGCTGGGTTCGAACACTTCTTTAATCCAGTCGGTCTCAGCCGGATTATCATAATTCACGCCATTGTCAGAGCAGAGTTTCTTCATGTCGTAGCCGGATAGTTCCTTATAACGGATCCAATCCTTCGCGCCGAAGATTTCGGGAGTCTTACCAAGACGCTGGTTGATAGCCTTGAAAGAATATATCACTCTCGGCTGTCCGTCGCGCACGTTACCATTCTTTGTAGTGATGAGAATCACACCGTTACCCGCCTCGGCACCATATATGGCAGCGGAAGCGGCATCCTTCAGCACCTCCATAGATTCGATCATAGAGGGGTCGAGATACTGAATATTGTCTACCTTAAGACCGTCTACAATCAACAACGGACCGAGCTGTCCGGAGTTGGATGAGTAACCACGTATACGGATTTTTGCACCCTCACCCGGAGCACCGGATGAATTGAGCACCTGCACGCCTGAAGCCTTTCCCTGAAGAGCAGCACCGGCATCAGTAGTGGCAAGACCTTTTATATCATTTGCAGATACGGAGGAGATGGATCCGGTCACATCACTCTTCTTCTGCACGCCGTAACCCACGACCACGAGTTCTTCAAGCTCCTTGTTGTCTTCTCTCATCACAACATTAATATGATCCTGCGAGCCAACAACAATCGTCTGCGGGGCATATCCCACATAAGAGAATACAAGCGAAGATTTAGGGTTAACTTTGATAGAGAAGTTGCCGTCAAGATCGGTAATCGTGCCGTTTGATGTGCCTTTCTCTACAATACTTACGCCAATCAACGGTTCCTGATTGGCATCTTTCACTGTTCCGGTCAGTGTTTTAGTTTGAGCCGAAACACCTATGAATACAAACAGCATACATAGGAAAATCGTTACATGTTTTATCATGCGCATCAATTTTGTTAGGTTAAATTATGTGTTGGTTTTTTGGCACAAAAGTATGCCACACGAATCCGAGCAATGTTTAATTTTAGATATTTTTTAATTTATTTTACAATTTGAAATGCTTTTGATACATATTTGAAAGCCAAAATGGGGATAATATAATATATGTAACCTCCTTTTATTGATTTTTAAACCTGCAATTTATGATTATATATAATGGTCACATTTCAGGATTTCACTAAATTTAGCAATATACCAAATTTTGATATAAAAATTTCAAATTATTATATCCGTCGCCATTCTTTATTATTGAAGTTGTCTAAACTATTTTGATTTGTGAATTTTTTTAAGGAAAATAACGATGAA